>JADGNS010000991.1 GCA_017883355.1 Candidatus Solibacter sp. | reverse complement strand
CCAGGAGGAAGCATCGAGATTCCAACGCGGATAGAAGAACGCCAGGTTAGCCGGCCAGATCACCCTCCCCGCATAGAACCAGATCGCCCTTCCGGCGAGCAGCAATCGCTGAACCGGCGTCAGCGCGAATTCCGCTCCCTTCGCGCCGATGAGCGTGCGCTCGACCCAAGCGGTAAATAAGCCGGCCGACGCGCCCAGCACGAACCAGGGGAGCAGGGGTTGGACATCGCGTTTCCATTCGATGCGTCCGCGCCGCCACCACAGAAGTACCAGGAGCGCGCCCGGCAAAGTCGCCGTTACGGTCTTGGTCAGGAGCGCCGCCGCGAACCATGCCAGTGCAACCAGGTATGCGGAGCGCTTTCGCGACTCGTCGAATTTCAGGTATGCCAGCGCCGATGCCAGGTAGAAGACTCCGCTCAGGGTGCTCTTCTGTTCCGAGATCCAGGCGACGGCTTCCACGCAAAGCGGATGCAAAGCAAACATCAAGCCGGCGAGCCACGCCCCGCCCAGAGACAACCGCCGGGCGATCTTCACCACCAGGCAAGCCGCCAGCGCGTGGAGGGCCACATTAACCAGGTGATAGAAGAGAACGGAGTCGCCCCAGATCGCGTGCTCCACCCAGAAGGCGCTGTGCAGCAGCGGATAATACTGCTGGGTGGCTCCGGGGGCGGTCCAAATACGCCAGAGGCCATCGAGCGACCGGAGATCGAGGCGGGTCACATGGCCGGCATCGTCCCACAGCATTCCCCCGCGCAACGCCGGCAGGTAAGCCAGGAAGGCGGCGCAAACAATGAGCGCGAAGGCGCCCAAGTCCCGGGGGGGCGTCTGAGACAGAGGTTTGCGATTCGCCATCGTACAAACAGAAACGGCGCCCCTCGATTTTTCGAGGGACGCCGTTCAGGTTAGCGCGCTTGCCGGGCGATTACCAGCGGATGTGGCCCTGAAGCTGGATGAAGCGATTCAGGACCGTGGAACCGGAGGTGATGGCGCCGAAGGTGCCGACGCCGCTGGTGACGCCGGTGTTCACACCGCCCATGTAGGAGTGGTTCATGACGTTGAGCACATCGCCGCGCACCTGGAACGTGAGTGTCTGATCCTTGACTTTGAACTTGAAGTCACGCATCAGGCTTCCATTCAGTTGGCCGTACGAAGGATTGCGCACGCCGTCGACGTAGAGCGGCGTGCTGCGCGCCTGGTAGGTGCCTGGCTGTGTGGACGTGCGCTTGTCCCACCCGGCATTGCAGGGCTGTCCGGCGGCAACCACGGTGTCGCCGGGACCAGCCTGCGCGGTAGTCAGAACGCACCCGGCCGTGTTGAAATATTGGCCGATTGTGGGATTGGCGATCTTGATATTGTTGACATCGCCGTAGTAGAAGGCGTTCGGTATCCCGATCAGGCTGCCCAACTGCCAGATGTAGTTGCCGGAAATGGTCCATCCGCCGGCGATCAGATCGAGCGCCTTCCCCTGCGCCCACTGGCGGCCTTTGCCGAATGGCAGATCGTATACCCAGGTCGCCGTGATGCGGTGGGGCGCGATATTGTTCGGCTGCCAGACCGGCGACTGCGGGCTGGCCGAATCGAACGGGTTCCAGGGTTGCAGGAAGCTGTTGGCGAACCGCGTGTCGAAGTAGCTATAGCCGAAATTTGCAACCAGTCCGCGGCTAAAGCGGTGACTGAAGGAGAGGTCGAAAGCCGTTTCGCGCTGGTGTCCGATCGGGTTCGGCAGAGAGAAGTAGCTGGTCGGGTACGGGCGGATGACGTTGGCCTTGGAAATAGTCTGGCTGGTGAAGAAGCCTTGGCTTGAAAGGGCGGAATACAGCGCCGGGTTGCTGGTCTGCAACGCGGAGAGGTTGCCGATGTAGAACGGATTCGGAACGTTCGCGCCCATATTGGTATCCTGCAGGCAGCCCCCGGCTGTGGCGTTGGCGACGCCGGAGGCGCAGGAAATGGTCGCGCCGCTGGAATTCACCGGCCGCGTGTTGCCTTGATAATAGTAGGCGGCGGGCAGCAGCGACTGGTTGACGTTGACGTTCATATCGCTGGTGAAGGCGCCGGTGTATCCGAACGATACCACGTCATGGCTGGCGAGCTGCCGCTCGACCATGAAGCGCCAGCGCTGCATGCGCGGGTGCTTGCTGGCCGGAACAGCCCATGGGCTGGAGATGTTCGGCGCTCCATTGATGGCCAGCAGGCCCATCAGTCCGTAGGCGTTGCCTACCGGCACGTTGAAGCGCGTATTGGCGTTACCCGGACGGCTCGGGTACGGGTCTGAGAGAGGAGACGTCAACGTCCCCCCGGCGTTACACCAACTGCCGCACACGCCGTTGTTTCCCCAAGTCACGCCTTGCGTGGTAGTGAACGTGGTGCTCGTATTGGTCGAATAACCAGACTGGTTCAACCCATAAACCAGCGCGTTGACATCCAGAGTGTCGTAGTACAACCCATAACCGCCGCGGATCACGGTCTTGCGATCGAGTTGGTATCCGAAGCCGACACGCGGCAGCCACATCAACTGGCTGTCCCACAGGCGCGATGGCGCCCCGGCCGTGCCGGCGTACAGCGCGCCACCCTTCACGAGGAAATTGGAAGCCGCCAGTTCCGGAACCTGGCTGGCAGTGCTGGCGGCATACGCTGCTTGTGCGGCCGCGCTGATGGGTAATTGCGCGTTGGCGTCAAAACCCGAAATAAAGTCGGCGTACTTGCCCTTGGCGCCGTTCTCCCATTCCGCCCGCAGGGAAAGCGTCAGCGTCAACTTCGGCGTAACTCGCCAGGTGTCCTGGAGGAACGCCGCAGCGAACTGGTTCGATGCCAGGTAGCTGGCGTTGTTGGAAAGCGAAGCCGACGTCGGCAAGCCGGTCATGAAGGATGCCCAGCTCAGGCCCAGAGTGCCCGGGTTGTAGTTACCGTTCGGGCCGCCGTCGTCGTACTGCCGGAAGTAGGTATTGCCGAACCCATACGTGCCGTCG
>JADGNS010000990.1 GCA_017883355.1 Candidatus Solibacter sp. | reverse complement strand
GTCGTATAGTCGGCGTTCCGTCCTTGTGGCCGCGACCTGGTGGAGTTCTTCAAAAGCACGGGTTGGGCGTTTTACGGGCAAGTGGCGGTGCCAATGCGGTTGCCGGATGCTGGCCGACTTAGCAATACGTATCTTCCTGGTGATTGCGGTATCACTTCGTCAGCGGCTAGGTTTGCGTCATTGATCGAAGTGGCGGGCGCGGTAACACCCCTACAGTTCGCGAAGCACGTTTGCTGGATCGATATGCAGGGCGCGGCGCACCGGGCCGGCAACGGAGAGCAATCCGGTGAGCAGTATGGTAAACGCAACCGCCGCAAGTACGAATGGGTCCTTTGCCGACGCTTGGAACACGATGACCGAAAGGACTCGGCTCGCGGCGACACCCAGCAGCAGGCCTACGATTGACCCGCCGGCTAGTAGAAGCAGCATTCGACCGAGTGCGGCAGACAGAACCTGCATCGCCTGCGCACCCAGCGCGACGCGAATACTCAGCTCGCGCAGCCGCTTGCTCACTGTGTACGAGGCGAAGCCGAAGGTCCCGGTGATCGAGAGCAGTAATCCAAAAGCGCCGAACAGGCCGAGGGAGATTGTGGCCACCTGGGCGGGAAAGAAGCTCATCGTCAGCTGGCTTCTCCACTCGCTCGATGTCCGGATAGGAATGGCGGGGTCGAGATCGCGGACCATTTTACGGATGGTGGCTGCCATATCGGCCGTGGCCACACCCGTGGGATCCGGCCTGGTTCGGACAACCAGTGATGTTTTTGTAGTTGCCCTTTGGGAGACCGGGAAGAACGCTGCTGCTTTCGGCGGTTCGCTGGGCAAAAAGTGTTTGCCATCGCCCATGACGCCGACGATCTGGATCGAAAGGCCCGAGCTGTTCTTGAAGTAGCGGCCGACGGCGTTCTCCGAGTGAAAGAGGCGCCGGGCGAACTCCTGATTCACCACCGCAACTGCCGGCGTCGTGGCAGTGTCGCTAAAGCTTACATCGCGACCCGCGAGCAGCGGAGTTGTGCAGGCAGCCAAATATCCGGGTGAGACGTCGTATTCATAGGTACGGAAGGCCACGTTGGAAGGCCTGAAATCGGAAGTTTTTTGGGAATAGACTGGAGGAACAGAATTATCGCCGGTGAAGGGCGTGGTGTTGGCGTAGCCTGCTGCTTCTACGCCAGGGAGTTGTGACACTCTTTCCAGCAACTGGCGTTGGATATGGTCGGCGGCCTCAGCGGAATAGCCCGCCTGGCTCAATTCGAATGTCGTCAGCACCGCATTCTTCGGATTGAAGCCCAAGTCCATGGTCAGGGTCCTGCGCAAGCCACGCAGCGAGACAAAGGCAGCCGTGATGGCGACGCAGCAGAGCGCGATCTGGGCCGCCAGCAGCACATCGCGCAGTGCCCAGCGGCGTCCTGCGCCGGACTGGTTGCCACCGCTCTTAATGGCGTCATTGGGATCGGTCTTGAATATCTGGCGCAGCGGCATCACTCCAAACAGTACCCCGGCGAGCACCGAGATCAGCAACGCCATCAGGACCAACGATGGCTGCGGCTGTACCAGGAACCTCATTGGATAGTCGGTGGGGGGATGCCACTTGCCGAGGGCGGTGAGAGCGATCCACGCTAAACCGCAGGCGCATGTCCCCGCGAGGATTGAAATCACCAGGGCCTCGACCAGGACTTGGCGGACAACGCGCCAGCGGCTCGATCCGACGGCCAGGCGGATGGCAATCTCGCGGGTGCGGTCTGCCGTACGCGCTGCGAACAGGCTGCCGAGGTTGGCGCAGGCGGCCAGCAGCACAATGCCGGCCAGCACCATGATCCCAGCCAGAAAACGGCGCGCCGCGCCGCCGACAAAGTCGCCGACCAGACCAGGCCGGGCCAGCTTGTATTCCAGCCGATCTTCTTCCGCAGGGTTCTGCCGCCGAATGCGGGCGGCAATCGTGTCCAGTTCCGCCTGCACCTGGGCCAGGGTGATCCCGTCCTTGATGCGCACGATCGGGAAGACCATCTTCTGGCGCCGCGACTCGAGCCAGTTGACTCCTTCCAGCGATGCTTGATTCGCCATCGGAACGAAAATGTCGGGCTGCAAGAGTTTTTCCGTCCCGTAGAAGCCTTCCGGGGTAACGCCGACGATGGTGTACACATGCTTGTTAACACGGACCGTCTTGCCAACGATGTTGGGGTCGGCGGCAAAATAGTTCTTCCATGCCGCGTGGGTAAGCACGGCGACTTCTGAGGCTCCGGGATGTTCGTCATCGGCGCGCCCCAGCAGACGTCCAAGGAAAGGTTTGATGGCGACGACCTCGAAGTATTGCCCGCTAACTTCGTATCCCCAGGCCGGGCGGGTGACACCGTCGGCTTCCAAGCCAAAAAGCTGTATGGTATCGGCGGCAACAGCAGAAAACACCGTGTTGCCATCGCGCACATCGCGCACTTCCGGATAGGCGAAGATCGGATAGTCAGAAACGTGGGGCGCGAACGTCATTACCCGGTCTGGATTAGGCACATCCAGGGGTTGCAGGATAATGGTCTGCAGCACGCCGAAGACGATGACATTGGCGGCGATCCCGAGCGCCAGGATGAGAACAGCAGTGATGGCAAAGCCGGGAGAGCGACGCATCTGACGAACCGCAAATCTCAGGTCTTGCAGCAGGCTGTTCACATTGGCCTCCGGACGTGTGAGGGAATCATACTGTCCAAGTGCAACTGCAGGGCCACCTCGTCCGGAGGATAAGTGCCCGCAAGCAAATCACATCGGACCGTTCGACCGGCAGTCCGGGGCTGCGCGATTGTCCAACTTACCCGGAATGCGTCCATTCTTGAACACATGTTCCAAAGACCGCTTGCAATACGACCGATCCACCGTTTAGCTATTAGCGCAAATAAACTGGGATTGGGCGCGATCAATCTGCCCAGGGCCGGGGTGGGCGTGGAGCTGCCGGCATCTCCGGCGACGGCCCGGGTCGTCGGGCTCA
>JADGNS010000989.1 GCA_017883355.1 Candidatus Solibacter sp. | reverse complement strand
CGCGCCATTGACCGGGTAAAGATGCATGGAGGCGTGCATGGTGGGCAGCTTCTCGCCGTGCTGAAGATGCAGGGCGCTGGCTGCGTCCGTGAGTTCCTTGACGAAGTCCGCCTTCCAGTACCATTGCAGGCCGGGGGGATAGAGGCCGTCGAACATCCCCTGCAACATGGGAAACGGCATAGCGGCGAAGAACTCGAACGCAGGGCGGCGGTAGCGGCGAAGGGGATCCAGGATCTGGTTGGCGCGCTCCATGGCGCCGGTGTAGCACCAGACGATGCCGCACATTTTCTTGAAGTGGAGCGCTTCGGGGAAGGGTGGAGCGGGCGGCACCGTCAGGAAGGCGAAGAACCCGTTGATCTCTTCCGGCGCATGGAGAATGAACTCGCGATACCACTTCATGATGTCGGGAGTCTGGTCTAATTCCCACAACATCGGTCCGGCGCAGACAGTGTGCACGGGATGCCCCTGAAAGAGAAAGGACGTGACCACGCCGAAGTTGCCGCCGCCGCCGCGAATGGCCCAGAACAGGTCGGCGTTCTCTGTGGCGCTGGCCACCACGAAGGTGCCATCGGCCAGCACCACATCGGCGGATAGCAGGTTGTCGATGGTGAGACCGTATTTGCGCGTGAGGTGTCCCATGCCGCCGCCGAGCGTCAGACCTCCGACACCGGTGGTGGAGAGGATGCCCGACGGGACGGCCAACCCGAAGGCATGGGTGGCGTGATCGACGTCGCCCCAGCGGCATCCGCCGCCCGTGCGGACGGTCCGCGAGACCGGGTCGACGTGGACGTAGCGGATGGGGGCCAGGTCGATGACCAGGCCGTCGTCGCAAACGCCGAGCCCGCCGGCGTTGTGCCCCCCGCCGCGGACGGAGACCCGCATTTCATTCTCGTGGCCGAAACAAATCGCGGCCATGACGTCGGCCACGTCGGCGCATTGCGCGATCAACCGCGGCTTGCGGCTGATCATGCCGTTATAGACTTGCCGGGCGCCTTCGTAGCGGGCATCCTCCGGCTCAATCAATTCTCCGCGGAACTGTCCGCGAAACTGCGTCACCGCATCCTGGTGCAGCATCTTTCCCTCCTCGTACCGGGCTCGCCCGGTCAAATGCCTGGGAAAGATCTTATCACCAGTGGTGGGGCAGGCGCCTCCGCCAGGCGCCTCCGCCTGCCAGGATTGGCTGCCCCACACGGTGTGCAGCATGGCTGCGATCAAAAAGTATGTGGCATTAGGGGCTTCCGCCTGCCAACCGGGGGCTCGATCGTTACGTTCCCTCGGTGGGAATGAACACGGCGTACCACTTGGTTCGGAAGGCGAGTTTGTATTTCGCAAAGAGCAGCCGCATGAACGGACCGGGAAAGCGGATGCGCGCGGTTGGCTGCATGGGCTGCGACGCGGGGTATTCAATCTGAATGACGCGAAAATGGCGGGTCTCCAACAGTTGCAGGATTTCGGCAATGGGCAGTTTGCCGGTGCGCAGCGCCTCGTCGACGGCGAAGGAATCGTACTCTTCGGGTTTGCCGGCCGCGTAGCAGAGCAGCAACGTTTCGCACAGGGCCGGTCCCGGCTGCGCGCTTACGAACTTGGATACGTAGGCGAATTCGGCTTCCGATTCGGGGATTTCCTTGGCGTAACGGGAAAGGTCCGAGGGGATCCGCCGCGGAAGCACGATTAGCGAGGTCAGAAAGAACGGCAACGTCAGCAGAAGGCCAAAGCAGACGCGCGGGAAACGCGCGCCGCGGACGATCCGCTCCGCCGCGGGTAGCGCCAGAGCGGCGATCATGGCGGTTGCCACCAGGCCCTCGTAAAGATGGTTCAGGCCGGCGCCGGCGCCGCCCAGGAAGAAGGTGGCGACGGCATGCGCACCGACAAACGCCGACACCAAAACACGGCTAGGGCCGAATTCCCGATGGCGCAGCATCCAGATGCACGCCGCTACGAATGCCGTCTGGACGAAGTAAAGGTAGGTGCTGAGGCTGTTGACGATGTCCGCCGGGTAATACATGCGCGGGAGCATCAGGTGATCGAAAAAATACCGGCCGTCCACCGCCAGGGTAAGCAGGAGCAGGATGACACAGGCTGCTATGGCCGTGCCGAGCCAGATCGCGAGACGCTTTCGCAAGGTCAGCAGCAGTTGCAGGGCAACCGCGGCCGGGAATGCCACCAGGCTTTGTTTGATGAACAGGCTGACGGCGAACAGTACCGCCGACGCGCACAACCAGCGGCCCGATTCCGGCCGGCGCACGTAGCAGTACAACCCCGCGATGCTGACCGCCACGCCGAGCACGTGCGGATCGTTATACCCTACGCGTATCGCGTCGAACGCGCATAGCCAGATCAGCCAGCACAGCCCCGCGTACGCTCCCAGCCGCCGGGAAGTCCCCAGATGCTCGACGATCAGCGCGGCGAACACGGCGATGGCGAGGTAGGCCAGGAAAGACACCCAGCGGCCCGCCACGTTGACATCGCCGGTGAGAGATCCCAGCCAGCCGACGAGGTGGAAGGAAACGGACGGGTAATTGGCGTAGGCATATTTTGGAGGCGCGCCATAAATCTTCCCGCCGCTCGCAGCCCCATGTTCGTAGTAGGTATTGAAGCCTTCGTTCGCCGTGACCGTGTATTGCGCGGGAATGTGGGCGACCGGAAACCACAGGAGGAGCAACAGCAGGATGGCGAGCGCGCAAAAAGCAGCGCGCCAGGCGATGCGAAACTCTTCCGGGGCGGCTTCTGCGACGCCTGCATCGGCCGGTGGCGATGGCTGGGCGGCCGCGGCAGGACCGGCTGGATTCTTCCTCATGACATTCGCTAAACCGCCGGAGTGAGATGCAGTGCGGCGGCAACTTCCTCCAGTTGGGACGAAGTCATTTCCGGATAGATGCGCAACGCGAGCACTTCTGCGGCGGCTTGCTCGGCAACCGGGAAAGCGCCGCGCCCATAACCCAGGTCTGTGTAGGCGGGTTGCAGATGCAC
>JADGNS010000093.1 GCA_017883355.1 Candidatus Solibacter sp. | reverse complement strand
CGACACAGGGGCGGCGCAGTGACTCCCTTTCCGGGCCTGTACACACAGTGGTAACCCAAATGCTCCCGCAATACAGGAGAGCATCCAATGACTATCACCACCAAAGACGGCACCCGG
This sequence comes from Candidatus Solibacter sp., assembly GCA_017883355.1. GTDB lineage: Bacteria > Acidobacteriota > Terriglobia > Bryobacterales > Bryobacteraceae > Solibacter. Next base: position 9,657 of record JADGNS010000093.1, on the reverse strand, counting down.
ATCTACTACAAGGATTGGGGCAAGGGACAGCCCATAGTCTTCAGCCATGGCTGGCCGCTGACCGCCGACGCATGGGAGGACCAAATGGTCTTCCTGGCCGGCCACGGATACCGCTGCATCGCCCATGACCGCCGCGGTCACGGCCGATCCAGCCAGCCCTGGACCGGCAACGACATGGACACCTACGCCGACGATCTGGCCACGCTGGTCGAAACCCTCGACCTGAACCGCGCGATCCTCGTCGGCCACTCCACCGGCGGCGGCGAAGTGGCCCGCTATATCGGCCGCCACGGCACCAGCCGCGTGGCCAAGGCCGTGCTGATCGCCGCTGTGCCCCCGCTCATGCTGAAGACCGCGGCCAATCCCGGCGGATTGCCCATCGCCGTGTTCGACGAGATCCGCGCCAAGGTCCTCGCCGACCGGTCGCAATTCTTCAAGGATCTCAGCATGCCCTTCTACGGCGCCAATCGCCCGGGCGCCAAGGTCTCGCAAGGTCTGCGCGACTCGTTCTGGCTGCAGGGCATGCAGGCTGGTTTCCCCTGTGTCCTCGACTGCATCAAAGCGTTTTCCGAGACCGACTTCACCGGGGATCTCAAGAAGTTCGACGTACCCACTCTCATCATCCAAGGCGACGACGACCAGATCGTGCCCATCGGCGCCTCCGGCCTTCCCTCCGCCAAGCTGGTAAAAGGCTCTTCACTGAAAGTCTATCCGGGAGCGCCGCACGGCCTGTGCTCCACCCGCAAGGACGAAGTCAACGCCGAGCTGCTCGCTTTTTGCTCCGGCGCGTGAGCGGTTCAAGCACCCCTGGAATCGAGGGCCCATCCCCCTTCAGTACCCCAGCGGCAGCGCTCGCGCCCCCTCCAATTCCAGCAACCGCTTCTTGAGCGGCAACCCGCCACCGTAGCCGACCAGTTTCCCACTGGCGCCGATCACCCGGTGGCAAGGCACCACAATCGGAATCGGGTTCGCCCCGTTGGCGGCGCCTACCGCGCGTACGGCCCGCGGCGCGCCAATCGCCGCCGCGATCTGGCTGTAGCTCCGCGTCTCCCCGTACGGGATGCCTTCCAGTTCCCGCCACACCAGCAGTTGGAAAGCGGTGCCCTGCATATCCAGCGGCAGGTCAAACCGCCGCAATTGGCCGGCGAAATAGGCCCGCAACTGGCGCGCCGCCTCCAGGGCGATTGGGTGGGTGCCGGTGCCACTGCCCTGCGGCGCCCCGACGCGGAAATCAATTGCTCGCAGCCCTGAATCGCTTGAAACCAGGCGCAGGGTCAGGCCATCTACTACTGTGACCTCGGTGCTATCGAGCATGCATTCAGTCTGTCACAGGCATTCTGCCTCCTGGAGCTTTTTCACCAGCGAGTGGTGTCACGTACCTGTTATAATTGCACCTTATCATTACTATGCCTCTTAAGCCTTTCGCACCTAATCACGGCGCGGAGAAGAAAATCTTTCTGCTCAAGCCCCGTGGTTTTTGCGCTGGTGTGGTCAGGGCTATCGATGTGGTCAAGATCGCGCTGGATCTGTACGGTCCGCCGGTCTACGTCCGCAAGGAGATCGTGCACAACAAGCACGTCGTCGAGGAGCTACGTGCCGCCGGCGCGGTGTTTGTCGAGGAACTGGACGAAGTGCCTTCGGGCGCGCGCGCCATTTTCAGCGCGCACGGTGTCTCGCCGGCGGTGCGCCGCCAGGCCAAAGAACGCCGTCTGGACGTAATCGACGCTACTTGTCCGCTCGTCACCAAGGTGCATCTGGAAGCCGTGCGCTTCGCCCGCGACGGCTTCAGCATCGTGCTCATCGGGCATAGGGATCACGACGAAGTCATCGGTACCCTCGGCGAAGTGCCCGACCGCAGCTACCTCGTCGAGACCTTGGAGGATGTGGACAACCTGGAGGTCCCCGACCCCTCGCGCGTCCGCTACCTCACCCAGACCACGCTCTCCCTGGATGAGACAACCCATCTCGTCAACCGCCTCAAAGAACGCTTTCCCCTCGTCGAAGGGCCGCATTCGCAGGACATTTGCTACGCCACCGAAAACCGCCAGATGGCGGTGAAGGCCGTCTCGGCAAATGTGGACCTGCTCCTGGTGGTCGGTTCCCAGAACAGTTCCAATTCCAAGCGTCTGGTGGAGGTCGGCGACAATTTTGGCGTGAATTCCCACCTCGTCAACGATAGTCGTGACGTGGATTCCACCTGGCTCGATGGCGTGAAAAACGTCGGCGTTACCGCCGGGGCGTCGGCCCCGGAGCACCTCGTGCAGGAACTGATCGAGTTTCTGCGCGAACGCGGCTTCCAACAACTGGAGGAGATCGAATTGGTAGACGAAGATGTGCGCTTCTCTCTACCCGCGGAGTTGACGATTTCCATCCAATGAGCGCACCGTCCCAAGTCGCCAATACCCTGGAGAACGTGGCCGAAAAGTCCATCCGCAAGGCGGCGGACTACCTGACTTGCCTGCAGGAGCGCGACGGCCATTGGTGCGCGGAACTCACCGCCGATACCACCCTCGAATCCGATTACATTCTCTTTCAACTCTGGCTCTACCCGCCGGTGGACGGCAAGTGGGCGCCCCAGACCCGTCCGCTCGTCGATAAGGCCGTGGCCTCCATTCTGGAGCGCCAACTGCCCGATGGCGGTTTCAACATCTGCGCGGGCGCCCCCTCCGAAGTCAGCGCCTCGGTCAAGGCCTATTGCGCGCTGAAACTGGCGGGCGTGCCCATCGATGGCGAGCGCATGCACCTGCTGCGCGAGCGCATCCTGGCGCTCGGCGGCATACAGGCCGCCAACAGCTACGTCAAGGTCAACCTCAGCCTCTTCGATCTCTACCCGCGGGATTACTGCCCCAGCATTCCTCCCGAGGCCATGCTGCTGCCCTTCGACCTGCTCTACCAGATGTCGGCCTGGACGCGCGCCATCGTGGTGTCGCTCTCTATCGTCCATACCGCCAATCCGCGGCGTCCCGTGCCCGCCGGCTTCACCCTGGATGAACTCTGGCTGCCTGGAGTCAGCCCGGCTTTTCATCGCGACTCCTCTCTCTTCACCTGGCACAATTTCTTCCTCGGCGTGGATCGGCTTCTCAAGTGGTGGGAGCGCCACGGAAGCCAGTCTGTCCGCCGCCGCGCCGTGGAGAAGGCCAGGAACTGGATGGTGGAGCGCCTCCACCACTCCGATGGCCTCGGCGCCATCTATCCGCCCATGATGTACTCCGTGATGGCGCTCGATGTTCTCGGTTTCTCCAAGGACGATCCGCTGCGCGTGGAAGCGCTGCGCCACTTCAACAACCTGATGGTCGACGATGGCGATCGCTTCTTCTTCCAGCCGTGCTTCTCGCCGGTATGGGATACCGCGATCGGAGCTTACGCCCTGGCGCTCGCCGATCCGCTGCACGAGTCGCTCACTCCCGCGGCGAATTGGCTGCTCAAAAAGGAAATCCGCCGCAAAGGCGATTGGAGCGTCAAGCGTCCCAATACCGAGCCTTCCGGCTGGGCCTTCGAATACTCCAACGAATTCTACCCGGATATCGACGACACGGCCATGGTCCTGCTGTCGCTCAGCCAGGTGCGCGCGTCCGACCGCGCGGCGCAGCAGGTTGCCTCGAAGCGCGGCATCGACTGGCTCCTGGCCATGCAATCGAAAGACGGCGGTTGGGCCGCGTTCGATGCCGACAATAACTGGGAATTTCTCAGCCAGGTGCCGTTTTCCGATCACAACGCCATGCTCGATCCCACCTGCGCCGATATCACCGGGCGCGCGCTCGAAGCCTTGGCGGCCCACGGGTTGGACGCCCATCACAAGGCCGTGCGCCGCGGCATGGACTGGCTGATCGGCCACCAGGAGGCCGACGGCAGTTGGTACGGCCGCTGGGGCGTCGCCTACATCTACGGCACCTGCTTCGCCCTTCGCGGGCTCGCCGCGGCGGGCGAGAACGATCGCGAGGCGCACATCCTGCGCGCCGGCGAGTGGCTGCGCTCCATCCAGAACGCCGATGGCGGCTGGGGCGAAAGCTGCCGCAGCTACGATAACCGCGTCTTCACCGCCGGGCCCAGCACGCCTTCGCAAACCGCATGGGCCATTATGGGCCTCATCGCGGGCGGCGATCCCTCTAGCCTCAGCGTGCAGCACGGCGTCGAATACCTGCTCGAAACCCAGCGCGGCGACGGAAGCTGGGATGAGGACCTCGCCACCGGCACCGGCTTCCCGCGGGTTTTCTACCTCAACTACCATCTCTACAAAGATTATTTCCCGCTGCTCGCCCTGTCTTCTTTCGTGAAGGCTCGCGCCGCGTCGAACGGATAGATGAAACCCGCACTCGTCACCGGAGCCTCCGGGTTCCTCGGTTGGCACGTGGCGCGCGTACTCGTGGAACGCGGGATTCCTGTTCGCGCCCTGGTCCGCCCCGGAAGCCGCGTGGACACTATCGATGCCGCTCTCGATGTCGAGTCTGTCACCGGGGACCTGCGCGACCCGGCGTCGCTCCAACGCGCCGTAGCGGGCTGCGGGCTCCTCTTCCACGTGGCTGCCGACTACCGCCTGTGGGCCAAGGACCCGAGCGAACTTTACCGCTCCAACGTGGACGGTACCAGAAACTTATTGCAGGCCGCCCAAGCTGCCGGCGTCGAGCGCGTCGTCTACACCAGCACGGTAGGCTGCATCGGCATCCCCCCTGGCGGCATTGGCGACGAACAAGTGCCCGTGACGCTCCAGGACATGGCCGGGGATTACAAGCGTTCCAAGTTTCTCGCCGAACAGGTGGCGCTGGAATTTGCCCACGCCGGTCTGCCGGTTGTAATTGTGAACCCCACGGCCCCGGTGGGCGATCACGACGTGAAGCCCACCCCCACCGGCAAGATCGTCCTCGATTTTCTCAATGGCGATATGCCGGCCTTCATCGATACCGGGCTCAACATTGTGGACGTCCGCGATACCGCCCTGGGCCACTGGCAGGCCTGCGAGCGCGGCCGCCCTGGCGAGCGCTACATCCTGGGCTCGGAAAATCTCACCTTGGCGCAGATCCTGCAAACCCTGGCGCGCATCACCGGAAGAAAGGCCCCCACCATCCGCCTTCCCTACCTGGTCGCATGGTGCGCCGGCGCGTGCAGCACCGCCTGGGCCGGCGTTTCCGGTAAGCCGCCGCGCGTACCGCTGGACGCCGTTCGCATGGCCCGGAAGAAAATGTGGGTCACCCACGGCAAGGCGGAGCGCGAACTCGGCTTCGACCCCGCCCCGGCCGAACAGGCGCTCTCCCGCGCCGTCGCCTGGTTCAGTAGGACAGGTGGGGCAGGCCCTAGGCCTGCCAACCTTCCGTCCGCATGAGAATCCTCATGATCGCGGCAGACCCCATGGAGTTCACCGGAATCCTGCGCCACACCATGGACGCAAGACCCGCGCATCTCGCCGTCGATTGGTCGCGTTCCGCCCGGCTCGGCGCCCACCGTCTGGTGCTGGCGGCCAACGGAGCCGGCGCCCAGCGGGCCGCTGCGGCCGTTGACGCCGCCCTGCCAAGCTCTCCCGCCGACGCCATCGTCAGCACCGGCTTCTGCGGCGCTCTGGCGCCGGAGCTCGCCATCGCCGACATAGTCGTGGGTACCGCAATTTCGGCTGGACCGCGCATTTTCTCGGCCTTGCTCCCCGTAAGTCAACGGCAGCATCACGAAGGTGTGGTGTGCTCCATCGATCACGTCGCCCAGACCGCGGACGAGAAGCGCCGTCTGCGTGCCGGCGGCGCAAGCATAGTGGAAATGGAAGCCGGCGGAGTGGCGGACCGCGCCGCTGCCCATGGTGTGCCGTTGTACTGTGTCCGGGTCGTAACCGACCTGGCAGGCGAAGACATGGCGAATAACTTCAATCAAGCCCTCCGCCCCGACGGCCACTTCGCTACAATGAGTATTCTAAGAGGTACATTGCGTCATCCGCTGGTTCGTCTGCCGGAGTTGCTCCGGTTGCGCAACCGTTGTGCTTTGGCTGCGCGTGTACTGGGGGATTTTGTTGCCGACTGCCGATTCTGACGGATTCGCCATACCGGAAACCATGCACGCAGCGGTCTACCGCGGTAGCAGCGTCGTCAGCGTTGAGGAGATCCCTACACCCACCATTGGCCCCGGCGAAATTCTGATTCGCGTGGAGGCCTGCGGCATCTGCCACACCGATCTGAAGAAGATCGAATACAATCTGCTGGCCCCGCCCCGCGTCTACGGACACGAGACCGCCGGCGTCGTGGCCGCCGTGGGCAGCGGTGTTACCAGGTTCCAGCCGGGAGATCGCGTATTCGCGTTCCATCACATCCCCTGCCGCCAGTGTTTCTACTGCCGGCGTAAGCTATACGCGCAGTGTCCGGTATACAAGAAGGTGGGCATCACCGCCGGTTTCGAGCCTGCCGGCGGCGGCTTCGCCCAGTACGTCCGCGTGATGGATTGGATCGTCGAAGCCGGCGTCGAGAAGATCCCCGACGGCATCTCCTTCGAGCGCGCCACTTTGGTGGAACCGCTCAACACTTGCCTCAAAGCCGTCGTGCAATGCGATCCGCAGCCCGAAGATCTGGTGGTCATCCTGGGGCAGGGGCCGATCGGGCTCATGTTCACCATGCTCACCCGCCGCACGGGCGCCCGCGTCGCCGCTACCGACACCATCGACGCCCGCTTGGAGTTGGCATCCCAATGCGGCGCCGAATTCGCCTGGGATCCCCGCAAGGTCGATGTGGCCGCCGAGGCCCGGCGCCTTACCAGCGGCCGTGGCGCCGATTTGGTCATCGTGGCCGTCTCGGTCCCCGGCATCGTGGACCAGGCCATGGCCTGCTCGCGGCCCGGCGCGCGAATTCTCCTGTTTGCCCAAACTTCGGCTACCGAGCGCATCGAAACCACCGGCGCCGACCTTTGTGTAGGTGAACGTACCCTTTTTGGGTGTTATAGTGCTTCAATAGACTTACAGAAAGAATCGGCGAATCTGGTTTTCGGCGGCGAAATTCCCGTGGACGCTCTGATCTCTCATCGCCTGCCTTTGGTTAAAATCCGTTCAGGAATTGATTTGGCATTGCATCCAGGACCTAAATCGTTGAAAATAATCGTTCAGCCACAGAGGTGGTCTTAAGTGAATAACCACATGATGGCTGCTGTGCTTTACGGCAAGGAGCATTTGCAGGTAGAGCCGGTAGCTGTTCCCATAATTGAAAGCGGAGACATCCTCGTTCGGGTAAAGGTGGCGCTCACCTGCGGCACCGATGTCAAGGTCTTCCGTCGCGGATACCACGCCCGGATGATTGTGCCCCCAGCGGTGTTCGGCCACGAACTGGCCGGGGACGTGGTCGCAATTGGCGAGGACGTAACCAATTTCACCGTCGGGCAACGCGTGGTGGCGGCCAATTCCGCGCCCTGCGGGGACTGTTTCTTTTGTAAACGGGGCCTTGAGAATCTCTGCGAGGACCTGCTCTTCAATAACGGCGCCTACGCTCAATACATCCGCATCCCGGCTCGCATCGTGCAGCGCAATACATACCTCATTCCCGACAAAGTCGGCTATCAGGATGCGGCCCTCGTGGAACCCCTGGCGTGTGTTGTGCGCGGTCTTGAGGAAGCGGCTCCCCGCGCGGGCGATACCGTTGCCATTGTCGGCCTGGGCCCCATCGGCCTGATGTTCGTCAAACTGGCTAAGCTGTACGGCTGCCGCGTGATCGCCGTGGGCCGGAGGCAGACCCAGTTGGATCGCGCCGAAGCCCTCGGCGCCGACGACCTGCTGGTGGCCGGAGAGCACAGCGACCCGGTGAAATCGATCCGTGAAATGACCCACGGGCGCGGCGTCGATGTCGCCATCGAAGCCGTCGGTAAGCCGCAGACCTGGCAGTGGGCCGTCAACATGGTCCGCCGCGGCGGCACCGTCAACTTCTTCGGCGGCTGCCCCAATGAGAGCAAGGTCAACCTGGATACCGCCCTGCTGCACTACTCCGAAATTACCTGCAAGGCCAGCTTCCATCACACCCCGGCTTACATCCGCAAGGCGCTCGCCTTGGTTTGCGCCGGCCACATCACCGCCTCGGTTTTCGTCAACAAGGAAGAACCGCTCGCCAACCTGCTCGAAGTGATGCGCCACCTGATGAGCCACAACGGCCACCTGAAAACGGCGATCGTTCCGTAAATGTCCGGCGTGGGCTCACCCGCGTTCCTGCCCCCGGCGGCCTTCGTCCGCTCGCCGGAGGCGCTCGGCCGCTCCTGGTCGCCTGCCGAAGGCCGCGCCTACACCCGCTGGCTGGCCACCAACCACTACGAGAACTTCCACGTCGTCAGCTTTCTGCTCCCCAAGCGCCTCCACCAGGATTTCTACAACGTGTACGCCTATTGCCGTTGGGCCGACGATCTCGCCGACGAAATGGGCGATCCCGCCGAGAGCCTCCGCCTCCTCGCCTGGTGGCGCGGCGAACTCGATTCCATGTTCCAGGGACGCGCCACTCACCCCGTCTTCGCCGCGCTCGCTCCCTCCGTCGCCCAATACGCCATCCCCCGCCAGCCGTTCTCCGACTTGATCGACGCCTTCGTGCAAGATCAGACCGTGACCCGCTATCGCACTTGGGAGGAGTTGTTCGGATACTGCCGCAATTCCGCCAACCCCGTGGGACGCCTGGTGCTCTATCTCTGCGGTTACAGCGATTCCGCCCGCCAGCGCTTGAGCGATGCCACCTGCACCGCCCTGCAACTGGCCAACTTCTGGCAGGACGTGACGGTGGACCTGCTCAAGGATCGGGTCTACATTCCGCTCGAGGTCATGGAACGCCACGGCTACACGCTGGAGGAACTCTTCGCGCGGCGATTCACGCCCGCCTTCGCCGGCGTGATGCGCGAAGTTTCCGCCCGCACGCGCCAACTCTTCCTCGAAGGCTTGCCCCTTGCCGGCATGGTGGACCGCCGCCTGGCGATCGATCTCGACCTCTTTAGCCGCGGCGGTATCCGCGTGCTGGACAAGATCGCTCAGCAGGGCTACGACGTGCTCGGCACGCGCCCGGCCATCTCCCGGATGGAGCGCGTCGGCCTGCTGCTCGGCTCCGTCGCGCGCGTAGCCTTCTCGCCTTCCGGTGGACGCAGGGCGGCTTGATGGTCACCGTCGATCAGTCTTATCAATACTGCCTGCAAGTGGCGCGCAGCCGTGCCAAGAACTTCTACTACTCCTTCGTCCTGCTTTCCGCCCAGCAGCGCAAAGCCATGTGCGCCATCTATGCCTTCATGCGCTACTGCGACGATCTGAGCGACGAACCCGGCGCTTCCCATTCCGCCGTGGACCAATGGCGGGCGGACATGGAAGAGGCGCTTCAGGGACGGTTCGCGGACCATCCCGTGTGGCCCGCCTTTCACCACACGGTCCGCCGCTTCGGCATCCCGCACGACTATTTCCGCCAGATGATCGCCGGCATTTCTTCCGATCTCCAGCCGCGCTCCCTGGAGTCGTTCGACGAGTTGTACCGCTACTGCTATCAGGTGGCGTCGGTCGTCGGGCTGACCATCATCCACATCTTCGGCTTCGATACGCGCAGCGCTCTGCCCCTCGCCGAAAAATGCGGCGTGGCGTTTCAATTAACCAATATCCTGCGCGATATCAAAGAAGATGCGGAGCGCGGCCGCATCTATCTGCCGGCCGAAGACCTCCGCCGCTTCGGCGTCACGCCGGACGGCCTG
>JADGNS010000092.1 GCA_017883355.1 Candidatus Solibacter sp. | reverse complement strand
GAAGAGCTCGATCCAGTCGTCGTAATCGTTGCCGTAGCGGATATAGGCGTTCAGCTTCGAAGTCAGGTTCATATCGAGACGGACGATATCGTTGCGCCGGGGATGGGCGGCGCTGCCCGCCGCCTGGAAGTTGTCCTGCAAGTACTGCGCCGTGCCCTTGGCGAAATTCGTATTCGGCAGCGGGAAGAAATTGAGCATCGCCTGGCCCCAGCCATTGATCCGGTTCTTGGGGATGACGTTGCCCGGAAACAACGCACTAGCCAAGGGATCGGTGACGGGCAACAGCGCGCCGCTACCGTTTACGCTCTGGGAAAAGTCTCCCCCGCGCTCGAGCGCGGTGGGCATGCTCCGGAACTGGTTGGCGAAGTTCGCGAGCTGCCGCGTATACTCCTGCGAGGCGAAGAAGAACAACTTGGTCTTACTCGAGTTGAACAGTTTCGGAATGAACACCGGGCCGCCCAGGCTCCAGCCCGCGATGTTGAACCGGTAACGGCTGCGGTTCAGGCCGGTGATGTTGTTGAAGTAGTCGTTGGCGTTGAACGACTCATGCCGGTGGGTCCACCAGCCGGAGCCGTGGAACGTCTGGGTACCGCTCTTGGTGACGACGGTGACGGCGCCGCCCGCATTGCGGCCGAACTCGGCCTGGTAGTTGGAAGTCAGAACTTTGATTTCGGCGATGGAGTCGATGTTTGGCTCGAAGTGGGTAAAACAACTGGCGCAGCCGGAATCGATGTCGCTGACGCCGTCTACCATGAAGCCCGTGATCCCGGTGCTGCCGTTGAAGGTGAGGCCTCCCAGGACGCTTCCGCCGGTGGCATCGCGCCCGTTGCTGGTGTCTACCACACCAGGGAGCATGCGCATGAAGCTCATCATTTCGCGGCCTCGTATGGCCTCGCTGTTGAGCTGATTGCCTTCAATCACGGAGGACCTTTCGGCAGTAGATGTCTGGACCGCGGTCGCCTCGGCAGTCACCGTGACCTCCTCGTTGACGTTGCCGATGTCGAGGGTCAACTGCCCCAGATCCCGGTGTTCGCTGAGGCCCACGGAAATATCTTTCACAATCCGTGTCTTGAACCCTTTGGCCTGGACACTGACACTGTAGGTAGCCGGATTCAAGTTGGGGAATCGGAAGACTCCCGAATTGTCGGCGGTTGCCCCACTAGTGGCGGCAGTACCCTGGTTTGTCAGTTGGATTTTGACATCCGGGATGACCGAACCGGTCGGATCTACCACGATCCCGACCAACGAACCGGTCACCGTTTGAGCGAACATGGAAGCGCTTACAAATGACGCCAAAAAAATCGACAGCATTGTCTTTTGAACCGTCATGGAAACTTACCTCTCCTTCTCTGGGCGGAACGAAACTAACCGATTCCCTAAAGCAATGCCAGCGTTTACAGGGCTCAACATCTGGGGAGGAGTATACGGCAAGACTGTCCGGCTGTCAAACTAAATTCACAGCCAAAAATCAATGACCAATTTGTTTACCCCCGTCACGCGCCGCATGGTCGCCGGACCGGTCCTGCCACCAGTCAACACCGCGCTATCCAATACCTTTTCAGTACGCCCTCCCGCAATCCGCCGGAGATTCGGACCTTGCCACCCGCCGCGCCATTTCCTAAGCCCATCGTGCAATCGCTTGCACGCCGGAGCCGCGCCGGAGTGGCCCCCGGGTTCACTCATTCCGTCGCCGCCAACTCGCAATGCTCCCGCAAAGCATTTACATCTCCTCGCCAACGCGCAACGCTCGCCAGGAAGTCAATCGAGTTCTTCTTTGCGAGCTTCGCGCCTTTGCGAGAAACCTGCTTTTTCTCCTCGATACGTCACCCAGTCAACCCAGTCATCCGGGAAAAACCCGCATCTTTGGGCCACCCTGCTAAAATGTTGGCGTGACCCCGACGGAGGAATACTCTCGCGCGGATGTTTGCCGCAAGTTCGGGCTCTCCGAGCGTCAACTGCGGAGTTGGGAGCGCCAGCGCCTGATTCCGGAGGCGACCTCCTATACCTTCTCCGACCTGATCGCCTTCCAGACCCTGATCAAGCTGCGCGAGAACAAGATCTCCTCGAAGGAGATTTTCCGCGCGCTGGAATCGCTGCGCGAAAAGCTGGAGTGGGTGAAACAACCGCTCAGCGAGCTTCGCGTGGTCTCCGACGGCAAACGCATCGCCGTGCATCTGTCCGGCCAGAAGATGGAGGCCATCAGCGGCCAGATCCTGTTCGATTTCGATGCCGCCGAATTGGGCGGCGTCAAGAGCTTCCCGGAGCGCAAGTCCAAGGTCAACCACACCCGCGAATCCGAGGCCTGGTTCCAGAAGGGGCTGGAACTCGAGGAGACCGGCGCGCCCGTGGAGGATGCCGTGGGCGCCTACCAGAAGGTGTTGGAGCTCAACCCCGCCGCCGCCGGAGCGCTGGTCAACCTGGGCACGATTTACTACCGCCTCCGCAAGTTCCAGGAGGCCGAGAAGTATTACCTGGCCGCCATCGAAGCCGATCCCGGATATCCCCTGGCGCAATTCAACCTCGGCAACCTCTACGACGAGCAGGGGCGCCTTGCGGACGCCTTTGACTACTACCGCCGCTCCCTGGCGCTGAATCCCAATTACGCCGACGCGCATTTCAACCTGGCGCTGTTGTGCGAGCGCCAGGGCGATGCCCTCAAGGCCGTCTACCATTGGAAGGCCTACTTGAAACTGGACAACTCCGGACAGTGGGCCGAGATCGCCCGCCGTCAGTTGGAACGCTTGCGGCAAGCGGTGCTGCGCTAGGTGGGGCATGCTTTGGCTTGCCAGCCGGCCGCAAGGCCAGCCATGCCTGCCTCCATGCCGGTGCTTTTCGTCCGCGCGTTTGCAGGCGCTTCAGGCGGGTGCAAGCTGCGCCCTGCTATCCTAGTTACTTGGAGCCCTCGAATTGAATCGAATCGTGTTGGCGTTCCGCGCCTTCTTCAACCTGCTGTTTTCCGGCGAACTCTCTTCGGAAGTCCTGATCGTCCTGAACCTGTCGCGACGCTCTGCCGCCGCGCCGGCGAAAGCTGCCGCGCCCGTCCCCACTGCGCCCGCCGTCCGCACCTCCGACGGCGCGCTCCAGATTCTGGCGATCTTGCAGCGCGACTCGCGCCTGATCGACTTCCTGATGGAGGACGTGTCCGCCTACTCCGACGACCAGATCGGCGCCGCCGTGCGTGAACTTCACGATCAGTGCCGCGATGCCATCGCCCGTTACGTGACGCTCGCGCCGGTGATCGATGGCGTGGAGGGCACCTATGCCAAGGCGCCCGCGCAAGATCCGAACCTCGTGAAGTTTGTGGGCAACGTCCCGGCGCAACCTCCTGCCGGCGGAACCCTCCGTCACAAGGGATGGCGCGCCAGCAAGGTCGACCTGCCGAGCCTTTCGGCGAAGCAGGACGCCACCATCATCGCCCCCGCGGAAATTGAAATTGAGTAAGAAAACACCGCAACCCCAATACGTCATCGGCATCGACCTCGGCACCACCAACTCCGGCGCCGCCTACGCCGAAATCCGCCCCGATGCGGACGCTTTCGCGCCCGCCAACGTCGAGCTTCTGCCGATTCCGCAGCTCACCAACCCCGGCGAGGTGCGCGACGAAGACCTGCTGCCCTCGTTCCTCTATCTCCCGGGCGCCAGCGATTTTCCGGCCGGCAGCCTCGCACTCCCCTGGGACGAATCGCGCGACTACGCGGTGGGCCGCCTGGCGCAGAAGCGCGGCGTGGAGAACGCGGGCCGCCTGGTGTCGTCGGCCAAGAGCTGGCTCTCGCACTCCGCGGTGGACCGCACCTCGCCCCTGCTTCCCTTCCGCGCCCCGGAAGGCGTGGAGAAGATTTCGCCCGTGGAGGCCAGCCGCCGCTACCTGGAGCACCTGCGGCAGGCGTGGGACGCCAAAATGCCCGACGCGCCCTTCCAGGCGCAGCACGTGCTGGTCACCGTCCCCGCATCCTTCGACGCGGTGGCGCGCGAACTGACCCTGGACGCCGCCCGGCAGGCGGGCTATCAGAACATCACCCTGCTGGAAGAGCCGCAGGCCGCCTTCTACGCCTGGCTGGAGCGCCATCCGGATTGGCGCCAGCGCGTCACGGTGGGCGATCTCATCCTGGTGGTGGATATCGGCGGCGGCACTACCGATTTCACGCTGATTGCGGTCACCGAGGCGGACGGCGAACTCTCGTTGAGCCGCGTGGCGGTGGGCGAACATATTCTGCTGGGCGGCGACAACGTCGATCTGGCGTTAGCCGGCGTGGTGGCGCATCGTCTGGCGGAGAAGGGCACCAAGATCGACAGCCGCCAGCACCTGGCGCTCTGGGCCAACTGCCGCGTCGCCAAGGAAAAACTACTGGAGCCCGGCGCGAAAGCCAAAGAGCAGCCAGTCACGATTTTAGGTAAAGGCACGGGACTGGTCGGCGGCACCGTCAAGGCGATGCTGCTGGCCGGCGATATCGAGCAGGTGCTGGGGGAAGGCTTCCTGCCGGCGGTGGCGAGCACGGAGATGCCCGCGCACCAGCGGCGCGCGGGCTTGCAGGAGCTCGGCCTCCCCTACGCCGCCGACCCCGCCATCACGCGCCACATGGCGCGCTTCCTGCGCCAGCAGGCGGCCACCGCCGAACACGGCGCGGTGCGGCGCGGACCGAGCGGCCTGGCCTGCCCCACCCACGTCCTGTTCAACGGCGGCGTACTCAACGCCGAGTTAGTCCGCGAACGCATTCTCACCACGCTGAACGCGTGGCTCGGCGAGGAAGGCCTGCCGCCCGTGAAAGCGCTGAGCGGCGAAGATCTCATGCACGCCGTGGCGCGCGGCGCGGCGTATTACGGCCTGGCGCGCACCGGCCGCGGCGTGCGCATCCGCGGCGGCGTGCCGCGCACGTACTATGTCGCGGTGGAATCCGCCATGCCCTCCATCCCCGGCTTCCCCGCCCCGATCAAGGCGCTGGCCGTGGTCCCCTTCGGCATGGAAGAAGGCACCGACACGCGCATTCCGGGCCGCGAATTCGGCCTGGTGGTGGGACAGCCCGCGGAGTTCCGTTTCTTCACCAGCGCCAGCCGCAAGAACGATCAGCCCGGCGATTTGATCGAAGATTTCGGCGACGCTCTCGAAGAGCTCTCGCCGATGGAGGTCAGCTTCGACCCGGGCGAGACGTCGGAAGTGGTGCCGGTGAGCTTCGAGAGCATCGTGACGGAGACCGGCATGCTGCAACTGTGGTGCGTGGCCCGCGACGGCCGCCGCTGGAAGCTGGAATTCAACGTCCGCGAGCGCGTGGTGGGATAAGCCTCCGGCTCGTCCATCCGAGCGCAGCTCGGACGACTTATCCTCTATTTCCGTTTGCGAGCCGTCTGGGACTTCTTTTCCGGCTTTGCCTTACCGGCGGCCGGCGTGGCGGCTCTCTTCCCCGATCCTCGCTTCAGCGGGTCCGCCGGTTTGTAGTTCAGTTCCGCCGAGAGTATCTCCACCAGTCCCGACAGCACCTTCACCCTCGCCCAGTATTTGTCGTTGCCTTCCACCAGGCACCAGGGCGCGGTCTTGGTGCTCGTCTTCACCAGCATTTCTTCCACCGCTTCCTCGTAGACGCTCCACTTCTGGCGGTTCCGCCAGTCCTCCTCCGTCAGCTTCCAGGCTTTGTAGCCGATCGCCTTACGCTCCTCAAACCGGCGGAACTGCTCCTCCTGGGAGATGTGGATCCAGAACTTCGCCACAATCGTCCCGAAATCCTTCAACTGGCGCTCGAACGAGTTGATCTCCTTGAAGGCCCGCTTCCATTCCTCTTCCCTGGCGAATCCCTCCACCCGCTCCACCAGCACGCGGCCGTACCAGGACCGGTCGAAGATGGCGATCTGCCCGCGCTCCGGAAGCCGCCGCCAGAAGCGATAGAGGTAATGGCGTGTCTTGTCCTCGCCCTGCGGCGCGGCGATCGGATAGACCACGTAGCCGCGGGGGTCCAGTTTCTCGGTGATCCGCTTGATCGCACCACCCTTGCCTCCCGCGTCCCATCCCTCGAATGCGATCACCACCGGCCGCTTCCGCAAATAGATCTGATATCCCAACTCGCGAAGCTGAATCTGCCGCCGCGTAACTTCGCGCACGTAAGCGTCGCGATCGAGCGCCCGCGTCAGGTCCATAGTCTCCAACATCAGAGTCCTCCTCCGCCCAGCGATTCCATCGCCTCCCGCAGCTCCGCATCCTTGGCCGCCGCGGCGGTAAGCTCGGTCCTGGGCGGCGCGTTCGCTCCCAGGCGCTTCTCCATGGCGTTGATAATCGTCTCGAAGATCTTCTTGCGCGCCAGCCATTTCGACGTGGCTTCCACAATCGTCCAGGGCGCGAATTCAGACTCGGTCAATTCCAGCATCTCCTCGGTCGCGCTCAGATATTCGCCATATTTCTTGTGGCGGTCCCAGTCGGCATCGGTCACGCGCCACGCTTCCAGCGGGGCCTTTTCGATCGCCTGGAACCGCTCCTTCTGCTCTTTCCGGCTGATGTGCAGGAAGAACTTCAGGATGGCGGCGCCGTCATCGGCCAGCATGCGCTCGAATTCGACGATGTCGCGGTAGGCGTCCCGCCAGGCCTTCTCCGGGACGGTCCGCTCCACGCGATCCCCCAGCACCCTTCCGTACCAACTGTGATCGAAAATCACCATTTCGCCCCGGTTGGGGACTTTCAGCCAGAACCGCCACAACCACGGCCGTTGCTGCTCGTAGGTGCGGGCCAGGGTGATGGGGTATAGCTTGAATCCGCGGGGGTCGAGCCGTTGCGTCAGGGCGGAAATGGCCGTTCCTTTGCCGGCGGCGTCCCACCCCTCGAATACGATCACGGTCGGGATGCCGTGCTCCCAACAGGCCTTCTCCACCTCGTACAGACGCTGCTGCAAGGCCGGCAGGGCGAGTTTGTAATCCTCGCGCGAGAGTTTCTTATTTAAGTTGATGTTTTCCAGCATGGCATCTGGATCAATTCTAATGTAGAGCAACGGACGTGTGACGATACCGGATATTGGGCGGTCGAAAACTTCGCGATTGCCTCGCCCGCTTCCGCGCGTGTTTTTTCCCGGCCGCCGAAGACTGTGCAATGCTAGGATCAACTGTTATGGAGTTGGCGATCCAGATTCAAGTCGAGGAATTGCCCGAAGGCCTGTTCCTCGCGACGTCGGACGAACTTCCCGGTCTGGTTGCGCAGGGGCGCACGGTTGCCGAAACACTGGAGATCGCACGGGACGTTGCTCGTAAACTGATCGAAGCCCGGCGGGAGCGCGACGGCATTCCGAACTTGCCGAGCACAAGCGAACGGCGCGACTACACGATCGTGGTCGCTGCGTGAATGGGCCGGCTGGCAGGGTTCCGTTATCGAGAGATTCATTCGAAAGCTGAGACTGCGCGGCTTCGAGTTCGACCGGCAGGCCGCGGGCAGCCACGAAATCTGGTTCAACGTCCGTACAAATCGTTACACAACGGTGCCCAATCACCGGGACATGCCCGAAGGCACGCTGCGGGCAATATTGAGGCAGGCGGGTATCGACGTAGAGGACTTCCTACGGCTTTGACTTACGACAAGCCGCGTCTTTCTGCCGCCAACGCGAGCCGGCAGAGTCAGGTTCCGCGAGTCATGCTGCGACCGTGCGCCGCCGGACCTGTCTCTCGATCGTCTTCAACGACTTGCGCCGGGTCAGAAGCAATTCGTAGTCCTTCTGAATATTCATCCAGAAATCGGCGCTCGTGCCGAAGTGCCGTGCCAGGCGCAATGCCGTATCGGCGGTAATCCCGCGACGCTCGTTGACGATCTGGCTGATGCGGGTGACCGGTACATGCAGTTCCAGAGCGAGACCGTTGATCGAAATTCCCAACGGCCTCATGAACTCCTCACGGAGCATTTCGCCTGGGTGAACCCCAGGACGGGTGATCTTCCAGCCGCCTTCCGGACGCATGATGCTCATATCTTCGCTCCCTCCATCTAGTGGTAATCGACAATCTCCACATCGTAGACGCCATCACTCTCCCATCGGAAACAGATGCGCCATTGATCGCTGATGCGAATGCTATGCAACCCGGCCCGATCGCCCTTAAGAGCCTCCAATCGATTCCCCGGAGGTACATTCAGTTCATCGAGTGTGGTGGCCGAATCGATCTGGACCAGTTTGCGCACCGCTACGCGGGCGATCGAGTTCCAGCGGCGGCTCTTTCCAGTTTCGAAGAGCGCTCTGGTTCCTTTTTCCGCGAAGCTTCGAATCACTCCTTTTTATTGTATAACGAGTTCCGTTATACCGCCAGCGTTATGGCACGGCCAACCCGGTACCCCTGGATCCAACCGGGAACCACCCGCCCCCGCGTAGCATCTTCCCCCGCCCCTCACGTAAGCTGGAACTAGCATGAAAATCGGCATCGACCTGGGCACCACCAATTCCGCCCTGGCATACATCGACGAACGCGAAGCGGAAGATCGCGACTTTCCACCCCTCCACATTTTCGAGACGCCCCAGCTCGTCGCCGCGGGACGCGTCGAAGCCCGCCGCACCCTGCCCTCCTTCCTCTATCTGGAAGAGGGCCAGCCGGTGGGCGTCTACGCCCGCGAGCAGGGAGCGCTCGTGCCCACCCGCCTGGTGCACTCCGCCAAATCGTGGCTCTCCAATCCCGATGTCGACCGCACCGCCAAAATCCTCCCCTGGGATTCGCAGGAGACCGGGCGCGTGCTCTCGCCGGTGGAAGTTTCATCGCGCATCATCGCCAAATTCCGCGAGGAGTGGGACAAGGCCCAGGGCACGCCGCTCGCCGACCAGGAGATCGTCCTCACCGTCCCCGCGTCGTTCGACGAAGAGGCGCGCGAACTCACCGTGATGGCGGCGCGCGATGCCGGCCTGGAAAAGCTCACCCTGCTGGAAGAGCCGGCGGCGGCGTTCTATTCGTGGATCGCCAACAACCTCGCCGCATCGCGCAAGAAGCTGTTCGATGGCCAGATCGTGCTGATTTGCGACGTCGGCGGCGGCACCAGCGATTTCAGCCTGATCCGCGTGTCGCGCGAGGGCGACATGGTCAACTTCACGCGCACGGCGGTGGGCAAACACCTCCTGCTGGGCGGCGATAACCTCGATCTCACCCTCGCCTGGCTGGTGGAAAGCAAGCTCGGCGTGCCGCTCTCCATCCGCCAGCGCAGCGGACTGCGCCGCCAATGCTCCGCCGCCAAGGAGAAGCTGCTCAACGATCCGAATCTGAAATCCGTGGAAATCACCGTGTTGGGCAGCGGCTCGTCGCTGATCGGCAAATCGCTGAAGACGGAAATCCTGCGCGCGGAAGCGCTGGAACTGGCGCTGGAGGGCTTCCTGCCCATGAGCGAGCGCGGCGAGCTGCCGAAGGAGGAAAAGCGCAGCCTCTTCCGCGAGCTCGGCCTGCCATACGTCGCCGACCCCGCCGTCACGCGCCACCTCAACGAATTCCTGGAGCCCACCGGCCAGATCCCCGACGCCATTCTGTTCAACGGCGGATTCTTCATCCCGGAGATTTTGCGCCAGCGCGTGGCCGATGTGGTGGGCCACTGGTACGGGCGCCGCCCGGAGATCTTCGAGAACAGCGATCTCGATCTGGCGGTGGCCCGCGGCGCGGCCTACTACTCCTACGTGCGCTCCACCGGCAGCGGTGTGCTGGTGCGCGGCGGCCTGCCGCGTACTTACTACATCGGGCTGGGCGAGCCGCGCGAGGGCAAGTTCCCGGCGGTGTGCCTGGTGCCGCGCGGCGCCGAGGAAGGCGCGGCACTGGAGATCGATAACGACGCGCTGCAACTGGTGGCCAACCGCCCCGTCTCTT
>JADGNS010000091.1 GCA_017883355.1 Candidatus Solibacter sp. | reverse complement strand
AGAAAATTGTGACCTTCGAGGTGTAGGCATGCTGCTACTGATGACCGCGACGCTGTTCCTCCTGGTGGCCGCCGGGACGGCCTGGGCCGGCTTCCGTGGGGGACGTTCGCGCGGAGTGCGACGTCTGGCGCCGGTGGCCGCGCCCTCGGCGGGTCTGGTGCCCTCCCACACCCTGGTCTGGCGCGACCTGGTAAACCGCATCGGCTCGGCGGTGCCTTCATCCGGTCGGGACTTGCCGCGCCTGAAGCGCCGCCTGAT
Source organism: Candidatus Solibacter sp. (assembly GCA_017883355.1). Taxonomy (GTDB): domain Bacteria; phylum Acidobacteriota; class Terriglobia; order Bryobacterales; family Bryobacteraceae; genus Solibacter. The sequence goes on along the minus strand of JADGNS010000091.1, from coordinate 9,537 downwards.
TCGCGCGGGCTTCCGCGACCCCAACGCGGCACGCTACGTTCAGGGCATCCGCCCGGTCACCACCCTGCTATTCGCCGCCGGAGCCCTCGCCGGGGGGTGGCAGTGGCACGCCGCTCCCGACAACCTGATCTGGGGCGCGGTCGCCGGCGCCGCCTTCGGCTACATGGCGCCCATGCAGTACGTCATGCTGCGCATACGCCGCCGCCAGCGCGCCATCGCCCGCGGGCTGCCCAACGCCCTGGACCTGATGGTGGTGTGCGTGGAGAGCGGCCTGGGAATCGACCAGACCATGCTGCAAGTGGCCAAAGAGCTGCAATCCGCCCATCCGGAGATTTGCAACGAGTTCACCGTCATGAACCTCGAACTGCGCGCCGGCAAACGGCGCGCCGACGCGCTGCACAACCTGGCGGACCGCACCGGTGTGGAGGATGTCAAGAAACTGGTGGCCGTGCTGGTGCAGACCGACCGCTTCGGAACCAGCGTCGCCCAATGCCTGCGCGGGCACGCGGACTACCTGCGGACCATGGCCCGGCAGAGGGCCGAGGAGCGGGCTTCCAAACTCGCGGTGAAGCTGGTTTTCCCGATCTTCTTCTGCGTCCTGCCGGCGCTCTTCGTGGTCACCATCGGTCCCGTCATGGTGCACCTGGTGCGCGATCTGGTTCCTATGATTGAAAACATGTAATCTGCCGATAAGGGGGGAGAAGGAGAGCTTGTCTATGGATTCGACCATTGTGCGCCTGATCGCCGGAGTCATTGCCGTGTTATTCGGCGCGGTAATTTTCATGCGCCGCCGCAACAGGAACGCCGACTGACGCCCCAAGACGGCGGCGGCCGGCGCAGCGTCCACCAACCGGGAATCCCACGGCGGCTTTCGTTGTGGGATTCCACCGCTCCGGGATATACATCCGCGCGGAATCGCTGCGCCCGGGGTAGAATGAAATGCAGCGGCTGTCATGATGCCCACCAACCAATACGTCGAACTCCATAACGGCGGCTACTACGTCGCCGGGACGCGTATTGGCCTTGACGTCGTGGCATACGACTTTCGGCGCGGGCGCTCCGCCGAAGCCGTTTTCGAAGCTTATCCATCTGTCGGTTCGCTAGTCAAGGTTTACGGGGCGATCACCTTCATCTTGGAACACCCGGCGGAAGTGGATGCTTACCTGAGAGATCAGGAGCGTATTTTCGAGGAGATCCAGACTCAGCATCCGATGCCCGCGGAACTGGTGGAGCGTTTCGAACGGGCGCCGGAGCGAAAGGCTGGCTAGGCGCGCCTCGCGGATCTCCTTTCAGGCCGATGCCGACCTGGATCCCGACATCGGCAGGGGCTTACGAAGGAGAGAGCCCTCCCTCGATTTCCGGCCCTCTGTCGGAATAATTCCCGATCGTACTCCCGATAGGGAAGTTCTGCGGGTCGCCGCCGACGCTGGCCGGGTTCTGGTTACGCGCGATGTCCGAACCATGCGGGTCCACTTCGAGGAGTTCCTCGCGGAACGCAAGTCCCCCGGCGTGCTCCTCATTCCGTCATCGCGGTCTACCGGTGCGGCCATCGAAGGACTCTTGACGGTGTGGCGGAATTGGACGCCGGAGGATCTGCGCAACCAGATTCGTTGGTTGCCGTGAAGGCACCTTCGCCCGCCCGCATTCTCTACTCCCACCTCCACTCTCACCTCCATTGACAACCCCCATGCGCTGATATACCCTAACAGAGCTTGAGACGTTTCAAACCATTGTCAGTCGGCGACTCACGCTAACGGGGGATACCTATGAACGCTATCGCACCTCACGCCTTCCCTGCCCTCCACAACGCCATGTGGCCCGGGCTCGTCGGAAAAGGCCCCGATTCGGAACCGCCCATCGATCTCGATACCATGCTCGATCTCACCGCCGCCGCGCGGGTGGGAGGCGAGCGCTTCGATGGCGTCGATCTGTTCCTGTCGCTACCGCACACCGACATCGATTCTTCCGACGACGACCTGGCCCGGCTGGCCGAGAAGCTGGCCTCCAAAGGACTGCGCGCCGGCTCCCTGGTGGCGCCCGTCTGGCCGCCCACCGGCGGCGGCTCCGCCATGGGCGACGCCTCCGAGCGCGCCCGCTTCCTCACGCAAGTGGAGAAGGCCTGCCGCATCGGCCGCAAGCTGCGCGATCTCAAGATTCGCCAATACGGCATCGTGCGCATCGATTCCGCTGCTGGCCCCGCCGATTGGGCCAAAGACCCCGTCGCCGGCACCAAACGCATCGCGGAAACCTTCCGCGAAGCGGCCACCATCGCCGAAAATTACGGCGAACGCCTCGCCGCCGAAGGCGAAATCTGCTGGGCCGGCATGCATAGCTGGCGAAACAACGTCCAACTTCTCGAAATGGTGGACCGCCCCAAAACCGTCGGCTTCCAGGCCGACATGGCGCACGTGATGCTGTTCACCATGGGCTTCAACGCCCCCGAAGATCGCCTCCTGCCTGACGATTTCGAATGGGGCCAGTCCGACCGCCTCAGCGAAGCCTACGCGAAGGTGGCCGCCGCCCTGCGCCCCTGGACCATCGATTTCCACATCGCGCAGAACGATGGCACCGTCAAAGGCTCCGGCTCCCACGACAAAACCGGCCGCCATTGCCTGCCCAACGACCCCAACGGCAAACTCGATATCGTGCGCGATTCCGGCGCCTGGCTGCGCGATGCCTCGGGCCAGCCCACGCGCGCCGTGCAACACATGTGCTGGGACGGCTGCATGTTCCCTAACTCCGTCATGCTCGACCCCAAGACCTGGGATGACGTGCTCCGGGTGATGATTGCGGTGCGTAATGCGCACGGGTGGAACTAACATGAAAAAACTCAACATCGGAATGATCGGCTGCGGGTTCATGGGACGAACCCACTCCAACGCCTTCTCCCAGGTCAACCACTTCTTCGACGTGCCGTACCAGCCGGTTCTCAAGACCATCTGCGGCATCGACGCGCCATTGGCCAAGGACTTCGCCGCCAACTGGGGCTACGAGTCCTATGAAACCGACTGGCGCAAGGTGGTCGAAAATCCGGATATCGATCTGATCGATATCGTCAGCCCCAACAATACCCACGCCGAAATCGCCATCGCGGCCGCCCGCGCCGGCAAGATGGTGACCTGCGAAAAACCGCTCAGCCGCAACGCCGCCGAAACCGCAGGCATGGTGGAAGCGGTGGAAACCGCGGGCGTGCGCAACATGGCCTGGTACATCTACCGCCGCGTCCCCGCCGTCATGCTCGCCAAGCAACTCATCGACGAAGGGCGCCTCGGCCGCATCTTCCACTACCGCGCCAAATTCCTCCAGGATTGGACCATCTCGGCCGCCCTTCCGCAGGGCGGCGACGGCCTCTGGCGTCTCGACGCCGCCGTGGCGGGCAGCGGCGTGACCGGCGATCTGCTGGCCCACTGCATCGATACCGCCATGTGGCTGAACGGCGGCATCACCGAAGTCTCGGCCGCCACCGAGACCTTTGTCAAGAGCCGCAAGCACAACCTCACCGGGAAAGTGGAGCCCGTTACCATCGACGACGCCAGCCTCTTTCTGGCGCGCTTCGGCAACGGCTCGCTGGGCACCTTTGAAGCCACCCGCTACGCCCGCGGCCACAAAGCCCTGTACACGCTCGAAATCAATGGCGAGAATGCCTCCATCATCTGGGACCTGCACGATCTGCACCGCCTGCAGTTCTTCGATCACAAGGATGAAGGCCGCCTGCGCGGCTGGAAAAGCATCCACATCACCGATAGCGACCACCCCTACATGAAGCACTGGTGGGTCCCCGGATTGCAGATCGGCTACGAGCACACCTTCATCCACCAGGCAGCCGATTTCCTGTCGGGCACCGCGACCGGCTGCTATGCGGTCCCCACCTTCCGCGAGGGGCAGCGCACGGACTATGTCACGGATGCCGTTCTCGAATCCGCGCGCAATCGCAGTTGGGTCAAAGTTGGCGAATCACAGGAGTCAAAATGATCTCACGTACTTTCCTCTCCTCTTGCTTTTCTCTGCGCTTCCTCTGCGTTCTCTGCGTCTCTGCGTTGAATGCCCTCTACGCCCAGCGAGCGCCCATGGTTCCACCCATCGAGGAAACCGGCTACCAGGCGATCTTCGACGGCAAATCCCTGGCCGGATGGGAAGGCGATGCGAAATTCTGGCGCGTCGAAAACGGCGCCATCGTCGGGCAGACCGCCACCGACAAACAACCCGTCCAGAATACCTTTCTCATCTGGCGCGGCGGCAAGCCGGCGGATTTCGAGCTGAAGCTCCAGTTCAAGCTGACCGGCTTCAACAGCGGCATCCAGTTTCGCAGCATCGAACTCCCCGATATCAAGTTCGCCATGAAGGGCTACCAGGCGGATATGGATGGCGTGCAGCAGTTCACCGGCCAGATCTACGAAGAGCGCGGGCGCGGCTTTCTCGCCATGCGCGGCCAGTTCTCCTATATCGGCGAGGGCAAGAAGCCCGCGCTGGTCGGCTCCGTCGGCGATAGCGAGGAGTTGAAGAAGCTGATCAAAGGCGAGGATTGGAACGACCTCCACCTGATTGCCCGCGGCAACACCATCATCCAGATGCTCAACGGCCGCATCACCAGCATGCTGATCGATGACGATACCGCCGGACGCAGACTCGACGGCCTGATCGGCATCCAGGTTCACCTGGGGCCGCCCATGAAGATCGAGGCGCGCAACATCCGCCTGAAGAAACTGTAGTCCCCCAGCATGCCCAGCATCAAGAAGGTGGCCGAAATCGCCGGCGTCTCGGTGGGCACGGTTTCCCACGTGATCACCGGCTCGGTCCCGGTCAGCGAGTCGCTGCGCCTCAAGGTGCAGGCTGCCATCGACGATCTCAACTATCATCCCAACCATGTCGCGCGCAGTCTGAAAACCAGCAAGACGCTGACGCTCGGAATCATCGTCCCCGACATGACCATCTCGTTCTTCCCGCAACTGATTCGCGGCGCCGAAACCGCCGCCCGGCAGCGCGGCTACACCCTCATCGCCGTGAACTCCGATGACGATGGCGAGCGCCAGAAGGATCTGCTCTCGTTGTTGCGCTCGCAGCGCGTGGAGGGAATTCTGCTGGTCATCGCCGCCGCCCCGACGCCGCTCAGCCAGCTCACCCGCATCCTCGACGCCTCCATCCCCATGGTGTGCCTGGACCGCATTCCCGACCGCGTCCCGGTGGATTCGGTCTCGGTGGAAGACGTGGACGCCGCGGAGATGGGTGTCGCCCACCTGATCGCCATGGGTGCGCGGCGTATCGCCATCGCCACCGGCCCCATCGCGCTCAAGAATGAACGGCGCCGGCTTCAGGGATATAGGCAGGCGCTGCTCGCCGCGGGTATCGCGGTGGACGAAGATCTGATCTGGTACGGCAATTTCCACCCCGAAGACGTGAGCGAAATCTGCCGGCCGCGACTGAGCGATCCCGCCACGCGCCCGGACGCCGTCTTCTGCACCAATGGCCCTACCGCCCTCGGCGTCCTGCGCGCGTTTCGCGATTGCGGCCTGAAGACCCCGCGGGATATCGCCTTTGCCACCTTCGACGAGCTCAACGTGGACGATGTGTTCTCTCCTTCGATTACGACGGTGGTGCAGCCCGCCTACGAGATCGGCTCCCGTGCCGCGCAAATTTTGCTGGACCGCATCGAAGGTGTGGCGACGCAGACGGAATCCATCACCGTCCGCCTCCCCGCCATCCTGAAGATCCGCGAATCCTCCCGCCGGCCGGGCCCCGCCGCTACCTGAAGATTTCTTTCAACGCAGAGACGCAGAGATCGCAGAGGAAGCGCAGAGAAAAACAAAAGCACGGCCCCCAAAATGTCTTCTCTGCGGTTATCTCTGCGGGGTACCCGCTTGCGGGTCCTGCGTCTCTGCGTTGAACCTACATCCTCGAATACCTTCAAAAGTCGTACTGATCGATATTCCCCTTATTAAAGATGAAAGGCTTCCCCAGAATCACCTGCGTCCCGCGCACTTCGACGGTCCCCAGCCGTCCCGCCTGCAACGAATCCCCGCCCGTGCGTCCCTCCACCAAAAGCGCCGCCGCCGTGACCGTCAGGTAGCCCAGGTCCTTGGTATTCCACAGCACCACCGCCTGCACCACGCCATCGTGCACGTACCGCTTGCAGAGATTCGGCAGCGAGAGCCCGATCACGAAGACATCCTTGCGACCCGCCTGCTGCACCGCCTCCGCCGACCCCGGCACTGCCGGCGCCGAAATGGTCACAATCAGCTTCACCTGCGGATAGACCTTGAGAATCGTCTGCGTTTCCGCGAACGCCCTGTCGCGATCGTCGTCGCTCGGCCGCATGGCCGCCAGTTTCATTTGCGGATATTTTTCCGCCACCCTCTTGCGCATGAAATCCATCCACGCATTCTGGTTGGCAGCACTCAGCGGCCCCGTGATAATCGCGAACTCACCCTTGCCGCCCAGCAGCCGCGCGCCTTCATCCACCAGGGTGAAACCGATTCCCTCGGGCGTTGCCTGATTGATGAAGTAGTCGCGCGCGTCCTCCGCCGCATCGGCATCGAACGTCACCACCTTGATGCCGCGCGCGCGCGCCTTGCGCAGCACGGTCGAAATCCCCGCGGAGTTCTCCACCGATACCGCGATGGCATCCACCCCGCGCGTGATCCAGCCCTCCACCACCTCATTCTGCTTGGCCGCATCGAGCCCCGTGGGCCCATCCCAGATCAGGTCCACGCCCGCTTCCCTGGCGGCCTCCTCAGCGCCCGCCCGGCAACTGATGAAGTACGGGTCGCCCTTCGATTTCGGCATCATGGCGACCACCGGCCGCTTGCCGGACTTCGCCAGGGTCCTCGCCGCGCTCGTCGCCGGCGCGCCATCCGCCGGCCGCAACGTGCGCACCAGCCAGACGTTCGTGGCGGCCACGATCAGCGATCCGCCGACCACCGCGGCGCACAGTATCGCAAGTTGGGAATTCTTCATCGCATCAGCCTCATCAATCGTCGCATCCTTGGACTGCGCGCGCCCCCGCAAGCGCCCCAGCCCGATCGTCAATACCAGCACCACACCGGTCAGCACGCCCGTCATCTCGGAAGGCAGCGCCGCCAGCCGCAGCCCGTTCTGTAACACCGAAATCGCGAACAGCCCGAGCACCGTGCCCCATACCGTCCCGCGCCCGCCGAAGACGCTCGTGCCGCCCAGCACGACGGCCGTGATCGCCGCAAGCTCGTAGCCCGTCCCCGCGTCCGACTTCGCCTGTCCCAGGTGCGCTACATATATGATGGCGGCAACGCTCGACACAAGGCCGGACAAAAAGTACAGCAGCGCCACCCGCCGCTGCGCGGGGATGCCCGCATAGCGCGCGCCGCCCGGACTGAAGCCCACCGCGTACAGCGTGCGCCCGATGGCGGAGCGATGCAGCAACACCCCGTACGCGGCCACCGCCACCACGAGCACCGAAAGCTGCACCGGCACCACGCCGCCCAGGTAGCCCTGGCCCAGCCGCAGAAACGCCGCGGGGAACCCGGAGTAGTTCTCCGCGCCCCTGGTGATCCCCTCCGCGATGCCGCGGAACAGCGAGAGCGAGCCCAGTGTCACAATCAGCGGCGGCAGATTCAGCCTGGTGATCAACAGCGCGTTGAGCAGCCCGGCGAGACAGCCCACCACGAGCGCCGCGCACGCCGCCGCCGCAATCGGCCAGCCGCCATCGCGCCAAAGCACGCCGAACAGCACCGCCGAGAGCCCCATGATGGAACCCACCGAGAGATCGATTCCGCCGGTGATCATGATCGGCGTCATCGCCAGCGCGAGCAGCCCCAGTTCCACGCTCAGGCGCACTACTTCGAAGAAGTTTGGCCAGGTGAAAAAGTTCTCGCCGATTCCAGCGAAGATGGCGATCTCCAAGGCGAGCGCGAGCGCCAGCACCCACTCCCCGTTGGGGAAACAGATCTCGCGCCACGGCCTGCGTTCACTGACCATGTTTCCCCGAACGGACGCGCACCGCGTCCATCGAAACCGCCGCCAGAATGATCCCGCCCTCGATCGCCCGCTCCCAGTACGCGCTGAACCCCAGGAAGGTCAGCGCCGGGCCGATCACGCCCAATAGCAGCACCCCCAGCAGCGTTCCGGCAATCGTGCCGCGCCCTCCCGCAATCGCCACGCCGCCCACCACCGCCGCGGCGATCACCTTCAGTTCCAGCCCGATCCCGGCGTTGCTCGGAATCTGCAGGAAGCGCACGGCGTTCAACATCGCGGCGAACCCGGTGAGCGCGCCCGTCAGCACGAACACGGCGAACACTACGAGGCGCGGATTGATCCCCGCCAGGCGCGCTGCATTCGGGCTGGATCCGGTGGCGTACACCACGCGTCCCGCCGCCAGATGGCGCAGCCCCCAATTCATGCCCACGGCGAGCGCCGCCGCACAGCCCGCGGTAATCCACTCGCTGGCGGGCTGCGATTGCCCAAACCACTGGAACCCCGGCGGCAGATTCTGCACCCAGGCGCCCTGCGTCACCCAGCGCAACCCGTCGCGCAGCGCCACCATGGTGGCCAGCGTCACCACAATCGAAGGAATGCGCACCCACGCCACCAGCGCGCCGTTGACCCCGCCCATCAGCGCGCCTACCAGGCACGCCGCCGCGCCTGCCAGCGGCGTGGGCATCCCCAGGCGCGCGAACACTCCTGTAGCCACGCTACAGATGGCGAACTGCGAGCCCACCGAGATATCGATCTGCCCCGTCAGAATCACCAGCACCATGCCCAGCGCCACAATCAGCACCGGCATGTTGGCCAGCATCAGGTCGCGCTGGTTGGCGAAGGTGAAGAAGCCCGGCGCCACCACCGCCAGCACCGCGCCGAGGGCCAGAATCGCGACGATCAGAGAAACTTCCCTGCGATGGCGCTCCAGCATCAGGCGTGTCCCAGCGCCAGGGCGAGAATCTTTTCCTGCGTGGCCTCCGCGCGCGATAGAATGCCGGCGATTGTCCCCGCGTGCATCACCGCGATCCTGTCGCTCATCCCGAGTATCTCCGGCAGCTCCGAAGAGATCATCACAATCGCCATCCCCTGTTCCGCCAGATCCACCATGATCTGGTGGATCTCCGATTTCGACCCGATGTCCACGCCCTGCGTCGGCTCGTCCAGAATCAGCACCTCGGGAGCGATGGCGAGCCAGCGCGCCACCGCCACCTTCTGTTGATTGCCGCCGGAGAGCGACCCGGTCTCCGTGTAGAGGGAGGGCGTCTTGATGCGCAGGCGCTCCACGTAACTCCTCGCCAGGCCGCGCTCCAGCGCGGCGTCGATGAGCCCGTGCTGCGACACCGCGTCCAGATGCGCCAGGCTGATATTGGCGGCCACCGGCATCTCCATCACCACGCCGTGCCGCCGCCGGTCCTCCGGCAGATAGCCCATCTTCATGCGGATCGCCTCCGCCGGCGACTCGATCCGCATGATGTCGTCCTGCAGCATGATCGCGCCGTCGTCGCAGGGCGTCAGGCCAAACAGCGTCTCCGCCAGCTCGGTGCGCCCCGACCCCACCAGACCCGCGATCCCCAGGATCTCGCCGCGGCG
>JADGNS010000988.1 GCA_017883355.1 Candidatus Solibacter sp. | reverse complement strand
GGTGCGGAAGCCGTTGCGCACCACTTCGACCCGGCCCTTCTCGCCGACGAAGATGCATCCGCCGACGAGGTCGCCGGCGGGCAACTCGAGGCGGACCGTCACGCCTGAGGCGTAGCGAAGGGCGATCGCGTTCGGCTGTCCGTCGGGGATCGGCCAGAGTTCGACCGGGCCAGTCTTATCGGTGCCAAGGCCCCATTGGATCTGGTCCACGCCGTGGGCGCCCCAGTTGGTCATTTCGCCGCCGGAGTAGTCGCGCCATTGCATCCAGCCGCCATGGAGCTTGGCATTGTAGGGGCGCAAGGGGGCCTGGTTGAGCCAGAGGTCCCAGTTCAAGCCTTCGGGCACAGGGTCTTCGGGAAGCGCTGGGACCTCGCCGGGAGGCGTGTAGCTGACGCCCTGCACGAAGAAGAGTTTGCCAAGGCCACCGGAGCGGACGAACTCGCAGGCGACCCGGTTCATGGCCATGGAGCGCTGCTGGCTGCCGACCTGGAACACCCGGTGGTAACGGCGTGCGGCCTTGACGAGGGCGCGGCCTTCGGCGATGTAGAGGGTGAGGGGCTTTTCGGCGTAGACGTCTTTGCCCGCCTGGCAGGCGTGGATGGAGCACAGGACGCGCTGGTGATCGGCGGTGGCCACGATGACGCCATCGATATCCTTCATGTCGAGCAGGGAGCGATGGTCGTGGTAGATGCGCCAGTTGGCTTTGCGCCTGGAGACCGCCTCGTCGGCGCGCTTGGGGTAGCAGTCGGCGACGGCAACGATTTCCGCGCTTTGGGGGAGTTGGTCCATCAGCAGGTTGGCGCGGCCGCCGGCTCCGATGACTCCGATGCGGATGCGGTCGTTGGCTCCGAAGACACGGCGGGGAAGGACGAGGGGCGCGGCAATGGAGAGCAGCGCGCGGCGGGAAACGCTCGATTGGCTCATCGTTCCCCTATCATAGTCCGCGGGCGATCCGCGCGGAGGATCTGCCACGGCCAGTGCCTCGCTCCCTACTGCCTCCCCACGCGCCCCAACTGCCCGCTCACCGTCTCCGGCTCCAGCGTCAGCGATTCGAAGTACATCAGGTTCTCCGTTCCTGCCTCCGCCGGCCGGATCAACACCTTCAGCGGACCGTTCCTCGCCAGCGTCACGGTCCCCAGGTCGAACGTCTTGTACTGGTACCAGTCACCGGTGGTCTCGACCGAGTTCTGCAGCCGCTGCTCTCCAATCTCCACTACGTACTTGCGCCGCGCCGATGCCTCCCTCGCCGCGTACCGCATGTGCACGCGGTACCGGCCGGGTTGGCTCACCAACAGGTTCCAGCTCACCTGATCTTCCGGATTCGTCCACCGCCCGATGTGGAACTTGCCGTCACGGTTGAACCTTTTCATGGCCCGGCCCGCGGTCTCGCAGCCCAGGTAATCCAAGACGAACGGCGAATCGCTGCCCTGGGTGATCAGTTTCGGCTCAGACTCCGGCTTGCCCTTCACTTCCAGCACCACCACCGTGGACACCGCGTCCCATCTCTGCGCCGGCACCCGCACGCCCGTCACTCCGCTTTGGCTCAGTACTTCCAGCTTGCGGCCCGGTGTCTGCAGTAAGTACGCCGCCCGCACTTCGTTGCGAAGCCCGCCCACTCGCAACACGCCGTCCGCCGGACGCTGGAAGGCGTGCAGGTACACGCGCTCGCCCTTCACCGTGCATCGCCCCCACGGGAACTGGCCCACCGGGCACGCGCTGGTGCCGTAGATACTCTCCCCGTTCTTCTGCATCCACGCGCCCACCTGCTCCAGTACCGCCACGCTGGGCGCTGGAACCGTCCCGTCGGCCATCGGCCCGATATTCAGAAGGTAGTTCCCGCCCTTGCTGACAATCTCGACCAATCGCTGGATCACGTTCGCCGGCGTCTTCCATTCCTGATCGAACTTGCTGTATCCCCATGTGCCATTCAATGTCTGGGGAGTCTCCCAGTACTCGTCGAGGCCTCCGGTCGGCATCCCGTTGTCGTTCATGTTCTGATAGTCGCCCAGCAGTTCGTGCCCGTAATTGCCCACGCGGCCGTTGATCAGGCACTGCGGCTGGAGTTCGTGCACCAGATCGATGAACCGCTTCGCCTGCTCCGTCGTGTCGATGCCCCTGTCAAACCAGACCAGCCCCAGCGGGCCGTAGTTGGTCAGCAGTTCGCGCAACTGCGGCAGCGACTTTTCGCGCAGATACTTCTCGAAGTCCTTTTTCGCCGGATCGTAGTCCCAGTGATTGCCGTAGCCCCCGGGATCGTCCCAGTCCTCGCGGTGCGAATAGTACACGCAGAACCGGATGCCTTCTCGCCTGCACGCTTCCGCCAGCTCTTTCGCAATGTCCCGCTTGAAGGGCGTCCAGTCGGCGATGTTGTACGTGCTCACCAACGAGCGGAACATCGCAAAGCCGTCGTGGTGCTTCGCCGTCAGCACCAGGTACTTCATCCCCGCCGCCTTCGCCAGCTTCGCGAACTGGTTCGCGTCGAACTTCACCGGATTCAGGCCGTGCGCCATCTCGCGGTACTCTTTCACCGGGATGTTGAACCGCTGCATAATCCACTCGGCCTCGTCCCCGGCCGGCGTCCTGTGCCCCTTCCACTCCCCGGCCAGCAGAGAGTAAGGCCCCCAATGGACGAACATCCCGAACTTGTCATTCCGGAACCATTCCATTTTGTCCTGCGCCACGGCACTGCCGGCCGCTAGCACGACCCACATCAGCGGCACGATCGCGCGGAGAATCTGTCTGCTCTTGCTGTGACTCATTTCTTCAACCTCGCACATGAATCTGCCGGCCGGCACTCAAAGCATCCAAATTATACTCGAACCCCGGTTTTGTGGGGCGGGCAATCCTACCCGCAGCCGGCCTTCCGGCCGGCTGGACCCGCTGGAAAGCGGGTCCGCAGGCTGAATAGCCTTGCCCCACGCCGAAAGACTACCTGGTTGCCGGATAGCCGTGAAGTTGGGGGCCGACAACATTAGAGAAGTTG
>JADGNS010000090.1 GCA_017883355.1 Candidatus Solibacter sp. | reverse complement strand
CGCCAGGCGGATGCCGATCTCCTGTCGTCTTTGGCTCACCGCGTGGGAGAGCACGCCGTATAGCCCGGTGCCAGCCAGCAGCAGCGCAATCGAGGCGTAGATCCCCAGCAACAACGTATAGAACCGCGGCTGCGCAACGTTGCCGGACACGACATCGCACATGGTCTTCACGTCGCCGATGGGTTGATCGGGCGCGATCGCGCGGATTGCCTTCTGCGCCGCCGCTGCCACCTGCATGGGGTCGGCGGAGTGTGTGCGCAATACCAGCGTCATGGCAAACGGCGCGAAGAAGAACTGGCGATAGTCGAAGTACATCTCCGGCTCCGGCTCGTCCACCAGGTTGAGATTGCGCACGTCGTTGACCACGCCCACCACGGTGGCGAACGGTCCCTTGCCTTCCGCCGACTGCGTAATCCGCTGGCCGATCGGGTTCTCGCGCGGAAAATATTTGCGCACCAGGGACTCGCTGACCACGATAACCCGGGCGGCGGGATCGCGAGTGGCGTCGCCTATATCGGCATCCTCGAAAATGCGCCCCTGCCGCAGCCCAACGCCCATGGCTCGGAAATAGCCGGGACTGACGGCACGCAGTTTCACCAGTTGGCGCTCGCCCGTGGGCGGCACGTGTCCCTCCACCACGAAGGTGGAGTTGGCATCCACGTCGGCGAGCGGGAGCGGCGCGATCACCCCGGCCGAGTTCAATCCGGGGAGCGAGGCCAGCCGGTCCAGGATGCGGGTGTAGTAGGCCGGCTGCTGCGCCTTGACGGTGATGGCCGCCGGCAGGGGCACGCGGAGCGTCAGGACGCGCTCGGGGTTGAAGCCGGGGTTGACCGCCATCAGGCGTTGAAAGCTGCGCAGCATGAGTCCCGCGCCCACCAGCAGGATCAGGGAGAGCGCGGTCTCGGCGATCACCAGGAAGTTGCGCAGGCGCCCGGAGCGCGCGCCCGTTGAGTTGCCGCGGCCGCTTTCGTTGAGCGCCGCGGTGAGATTCGAGCGCGTGGCGGCGAGCGCCGGCGCCAGGCCGAAGACCACGCCCGTGATCGCCGTAATCGCCAGCGTGAAGAGCAGCACGGCGGAATCCAGGTGGGCCTGTTCCAGCCGCGGCACCGGGTCGCGGCCGGGGAAGAGTGCCACCAGCGCGCGGGCGCCCCATGCGCCCAAGAGCAGGCCGGCGACGCCGCCCGCAGCCGAGAGCAGCAGGCTTTCGGTGAGGAGCTGCCGGATCATGCGCAGGCGTCCGGCGCCCAGCGCGGCGCGCACCGCGATCTCGCGGCCGCGGTCCGAAGCACGCGCCAGCAGCAGGTTGGCGACATTGAGGCAGGCGATCAGCAGCACGAAGGCCACGGCGCCGAGCGATACCAGAAGACCGGTGCGCACCCGGCCGGTGAGTTGCTGCGCCAGTGGGACCAGGCGCACGTTCCAGCCCTTGCGTACGTCTTCGGACGCCGTCTCGCGCAGCACGGCCAGGAGGTCCGCTTGGGTTTGCCGTGGGGAGATGCCGGGGCGCAGGCGCACCGCGGCGGGCGTGCGATCCTGGCGTTTGGCCGTGTCGGCGGCGGTGAGTTGCCACGGGGTCCAGAGGGCAAAGCGCTGGTCGTAAAAGAAATCTTCCGGCATGACGCCGACGATGGTGTGGGCGGTGCCGTTCAAGAGCAGGGTCTTGCCGAGCACGCCGCGGTCGCCCGCAAAGCGTCGCGTCCAGAGCTTGTGCGTCAGGATGACGACGGCCGGCGCGCCAGGACGGAACTCCTCATCGCGGAAGATGCGGCCCAGGGCCGGCACTCGCGCGAGCATGCGGAAACACTCGCTGGACACTTTGCCGCCGAAGAGGTTCTCCGGCCCTTCCGGACCGGTGAGGGTCACGTTCTGCCAGTGCGACACCGCGAGTTCCGCGAAGGCGGGAATGCGCCGGCGGAAAATCTGCGCGTCGGCGGGCGACACGCCGGCCGGTTGACCTTTGGGATCGATCTCGTCCAGACGGTAGAGGCGGTCGGGATCGTGGTACGGCAGGGGGCGCAGCAGGACCGCGTTGACCACGCTGAAGACGGCGCTGTTGGCGCCGATGCCGAGGGCCAGAATCGCCATCACGACCGAGGCGAAGCCCGGAGTGCGCCGCAGCATGCGCGCCGCGTAACGTAGGTCCAACAGGAAAGGGGACATATGGGTTTTTGAAGTGATTGGGAGATCAGCGGCCTCCGAGCTTCGCTCGGATGGACAAGCCGGAGGCTTATCCCACCTACGAATTAGCACGCGGGTGGCGGGGGATTTGGGGAGGATGGCGGTAAGTGATTGAGAGACAAAGGAAAAAAGAAAAAATGTTAGAGAAATGATAAGGGTTTCTTCAACTCAACTCTGTACGGAATTTCACCCAGGGTGGGTGGGGCATAATCCCCTTCCCCCACATTGCGGACCTGAATTATCCGGAAAATCCTCGAATTTCCGGATTGGCACCAGAAATGCAATGTGGGCTATCCGGATAAAGAGAGTCCTATTACTTTTGTATGCAACTGACCAGAGCCGCTGACTATGCCGTACGGGTGATGATTCACCTGGCCGGGCTTCCGCCGGGCGCGCGGGTAAGCCGTTCGGAACTGTCGGCGGCAGCCGAATGCCCTGAGCAGTTCCTCTGTAAGGTGTTGCAAAATCTGACTCGCGCCGGGCTGGTGATCTCCCATCGCGGCAACACCGGCGGGTTCGAGTTGGAGGAACTGCATCGCAGCGCCTCCGTCCTGGACGTGGTCGAGGCCGTTGAAGGGCCCATCCGCCTCAACGTGTGCCTTACCAGCGACCACGCCTGCACGCGCCAGGGCTGGTGTCCCGCCCACGGCGTCTGGGCCGAAGCGCAGGCCGCGCTTCTCCAGGTGCTGCGCGACGCCACCATCAGCTTTTTGGCACAACAGGCGGCCACGGCTCGGAAACCCGCGATCATAGCCATTGACGAAGGCCGATGGAACTGACCTGGATTGCCATTCTCGCCAGCCTCTGTATGGCTCTCGCCGCCGTCTGCATCTTTATCTTTGCCGTAAAGAAAGACTATTTCCACAACATCGAAGACACCAAGTATCAGGTCTTCTGGAGCGATCTGGAAGAGCTGGTCGATTCCCCCAAGGAGAAGCCTAATGCCAGTGGCAAGCACCAACCCCCAGAGCCACACCGCGACCGATGAGCAGCACATGCCGCGCCGGAAGGTGCTGGCGTGGCTCACCAGCGTGGGCCTGTTCGGCTCCGCCGTGCTCTCCGCGGTGAGCAACCTGGTCTTCATCAAGCCGCGCGCCACCTACGGGCAACCCGCCCGGTTCGCCATCGGCAAGCCCGACGATTTTCCCTCCGGCACGCGCATTTCGCTCGACGTCAAGCGCGTCTGCATCGTGCGCGACGGCGGCAGGATGGCGGCCATCTCCACCACCTGCACCCACCTGGGATGCATCGTCGGCATCAGCGACACCGGCTTCGCCTGCCCCTGCCATGGCTCGCGATTCGATCAGGATGGCACCGTCACCGGCGGCCCGGCCCCTAAGCCGCTCCCCTGGTTCAAACTGAGCCTCGCGCCCAACGGCGAGCTCGAGGTGGATAAAGGCACGATGGTCGAACCCGGGACTTACTTAAACGTATGAGCACCCTGCTTCCCGAAACCAAGCCCGAAAAAGGCGCGTGGAGCGCCCTCAAGGAGATGCCCTCCAACGTCTGGAGCTCCATCTTCCGCAATCCCCTTCCCTCCACCGACCTGGAGCGCGCGTCGACGAGCTTCACCAATTTCTTCCTCCACATACACCCCGTCAAGGTCCACAAGAACACGCTGCGGCCCATCTACACCATGGGGCTCGGTCTGATCTCGCTGTTCCTGTTCTTCATCCTGGTGGCCACCGGCATCCTGCTGATGTTCTACTACGTGCCCTCCACCACGCAGGCCTACGACCGCATGCTCGACCTCCGCGGCACCGTGGCCTTCGGCATCTTCCTGCGCAATATGCACCGCTGGAGCGCGCACGGCATGGTGGCCATCGTCTTCCTGCATATGTGCCGCGTCTTCCTCACCGGCGCTTACAAGAAGCCGCGCGAGTTCAACTGGGTGCTCGGCGTCCTGCTGCTGTTGGTCACCTTGTTCCTCAGCTTCACCGGCTACCTGCTTCCCTGGGATCAGTTGGCGTTCTGGGCCATCACGGTGGGCAGTTCCATCGCCGGCTACGCTCCCCTGATCGGCCAGCAGATGAAGTTCGTCCTGCTGGGCGATACCACCGTCGGCCAGGAAGCCCTGCTGCGCTTCTACGTGCTGCATGTGGCCGTGCTCCCGTCGGTGCTGGTGCTGTTGATCGCCATCCATTTCTGGCGCATCCGCAAAGACGGCGGGCTTTCGCGGCCGGAACAACCCCAGTGCGAGACCGCGGTCGTCAAGATGACCCTGGAGCCCGCGAAAAAGAAGGTCTACGGCCTGCAAGGCTTCGTCCGCGGGCCTTTCACCAAAGTCGGCAACGTGCCCGACGATTCGGTCTACGCCTGGCCCAACCTGCTGCTCGCGGAATTGTTCGTCTTCGTCCTGACGGTCTCCCTTATCCTCCTCGTGTCGCTGGCCTTCAACGCGCCGCTGGAGGAACCGGTCAACGTCATGCACCCGCCCAATCCGGCGAAAGCGCCGTGGTACTTCCTGGGACTTCAGGAGATGGTCAGCTATTCGGCCTTCTGGGGCGGGATCGGAATCCCGGGACTGATGGTGGCGCTCTTGCTCATCGTCCCCTATATCGACCGCGGCACCAAGGGCGTGGGGCGATGGTTCGCCAAGGAGCGGCTGCTGGCCAATACCATCTTCCTCACCCTGGTGATTCTCAACGTGATCTTCATCATCATCGGCACCTTCTTCCGGGGGCCGAACTGGGCGTTCGTCTCCCCATTCTGAGGACTGATGCGTATGCGACTGGCACTGGCAATAGCGAGCTTCGTAGTACTGATCGTACACGGCGTCGTCTTCTACGATCAATTCTTCTACCGCTGGGAGCGGCATCAGACTGCGTACTTCGAACAGGCGCGGTCCTTATCCAAGAATGAGCGGGAGCGGGCGGAACTGGACGCCCGCTCGCCGCGCATCGAGCAGACCATCGTCACCAGCTTCGGCGATACACGCGTGGACCGCTGCACCACCTGCCACATCGCGAGCGACGATCCGCGCTTCGCCGGCCACGCGCAGCCCCTCAAGAGCCATCCCTACTCGGCGGCCATGGGCGACGTGCAGCGCAACGGCCGTTGGGAGCGCCGCCACAAATTCAGCGACTTCGGCTGCACGGTCTGCCATGACGGCCAGGGCCGGGGACTGGAGACCAAGTACAGCCACGGCGAGGACGAGTTCTGGCCCGAGCCGCTCACGGGCTATGTGACCCAGGCCACCTGGCGCAAGGATTTCGCCGCCAAGCTGAAGGGCAACACGTACATGGAGGCCAATTGCGCCCAGTGCCATACGGCGGAAGATTTCGCCGGCACGCCCAGCGTCAACCGCGGGCGCAAGCTCTTCTACGCTATGAACTGCTATGGGTGCCACAAAATCGATGGCATGAGCGAAGGCACGCTGGGACCCGACCTGACCGAGGCCGGAAAGAAATTCAAGATCGACTATCTGTGGGAGAGCATCGTGGAACCGCGGGCCAACCTGGCATCCAGCTTCATGCCCAAGTTCAATCTGGCCGAGAGGGACGTGAGAGCGCTGGTGGTGTTCCTGAAGAGCCGGCGCGGGGTGAATTTCGCGGAGACGTCGCTGGACCGCTACAAGGCGCACGTCGAGAACGTAGCCGTGGTGATACCGCCCGGAACCGCCGGGGAAAAGGCCGGCGAGCAGCTCATCACCGACCGCGCCTGCACCGCCTGCCACAAACTGGGCGACCGCGACGGCGGCATCGCGCCCGACCTGAGCTATGAAGGGCTGATCCGCGACAACCTCTGGCTGATGGATCACTTCACCAATCCGCGCTCGCGCGTGCCGGATTCCATCATGCCCACGTTCCGCTTCCCCGGGGAGGATTTCGAACGTATCACCGCCTATCTCGGCACGCTCAAGACGCCCCCGCCCGCCATGCCGCCCGCCGATACGTACAAAACGCTCTGCGCGCGCTGCCACGGCGAAAAGGGCGACGGCGAAGGCAAGGTGGCCTGGTACCTCGACCCCGCGCCGCGCGATTTGACCAAGGTCGGGTTCATGAACTCCAAGCCGCGCGAACGCTTCGTCGCTTCGATTCAGGAAGGCGTGGCCGGAACCTCCATGCCCTCCTGGAAGAACGCCCTCAAACCGGAACAGGTGAACGGCGTGCTCAGCTACGTGCTCACCACCTTCACCAAAGAGCCTTCTCGGGAAATCAAACCACATAACGTTCCCGATCAAAACCCCGTGGCATCGAGCGCGACTTCCATCCAGCACGGCGAGGCGATCTTCCTGGAACGCTGTACCGGGTGTCACGGCCGCAAGGCGGACGGCAAGGGACCGAACTCGCTCGACATCACGCCCAAACCGCGCAACCTGCGCAACGCGGCCTTCGTCGCCAGCGTCAATGACCGCCGCCTGTTCGATGGGATCCTCTACGGCGTCCAAGGCACGGCCATGCCGAGCTGGATCGACTACGGCCTCAGCAAGAACGACGTAGGGGACATTGTGAACTTCATCCGCAGCATCAATCAGAAGAAAGGGAGCCAGCAGAATGCCGGACAATAACGCCGCCGCGGCTACAGGCGCTCGCCCCGCCGAAGCCGGTCCCGTCGCCCATCCCGACACGACGGCCAAGTGGTTTTTGATCAGTGCCATTTGTTATTTCTTCATTGTCGGGATCATCGCCATCACCATCGCAGCCAAGTTCTGCTGGCCGGAACTGCTCGGCACAGTGCCCTACCTCTCTTACGGGCGGCTGCGCCCCTTGCACGTCAACGGGATGCTGTTTGGCTGGTTGCTGGCCGCCGACATGGGGCTGGCTTACTACATCGTGCCGCGGTTGTGCGGCGTGAAGCTGTGGAGCGAGAAGCTCGGCATCGCCACCGCCGCCTTGTGGAATGTCATCATCCTGGGCGCCGTGTTCGCCCTCATGGGCGGCTACAACCAGGGCCTGGAATACGCCGAACTGCCGCTGCCGCTGGATATCCTCGTGGTCATCGCCTGGATTATGTTCGGCATCAATATTTTCGGCACCATCATGACGCGCAGGTATCAGCAGATGTACGTCTCGCTCTGGTACATCATGGGGTGCATCCTATGGACGGCCTTCGTCTACCTCACCGGCAACTTCGCCACCGAATTCACCAGCGGCGTCAACCAGGCCAACCTCAACTGGATGTACGTCCACAATGCCGTGGGTCTGATCTTCACGCCCATCGGCCTCGGCATCGCGTATTACTTCATTCCGAAATCGTCCGAAACCCCGCTCTACAGTCACCGCCTCTCCATGGTCGGTTTCTGGGCGCTCTCTTTCGTCTACGTCTGGACCGGCGCGCATCACATGATCCACGGGCCCATCTCGCAGTGGCTGCAAACCATCGCCATCACCTTCAGCCTGATGCTGCTGATTCCCGTGTGGGCCGTGGTCTACAATTTCTTCGCCACCATGAAGGGCCAGTGGCACCAGTTGCGCGACAACGTGCCGCTTAAGTTCCTCATGTCCGGCGTGGTCTTCTATCTGCTCACCTGCTTCCAGGGTCCCATGCACAGCCTGCGCTCTGTCAGCGCCATCGTCTCCAAGACCGATTGGATTCCCGGCCACGCGCACATGGCCGTGCTCGGCTGCTTCTCCTTCTTCGCCGTCGCCGGGATTTATTACGTCGCGCCCCGCCTGTGGCGTACCCAACTGCACAGCGACGCGCTGGCCAACTGGAGTTTCTGGTTCATCATCATGGGCGGGCTGGGCTTCTTCGTCACCCTCTGGCTCGGCGGCTTCTGGCAGGGCTGGCAGTGGAACAATCCCGCGATTCCGTTCATCGATACCGTGAAGGCCCTGCAACCCATCTGGCTGGTGCGCTTCTTCTCCGGAGTGATGATCTTCCTGGGAATCGTGATGTTCGCCTATAACATCATGGCGACGGTAGTCGGGAGGAAGGCATATGTTCAGTAAAGCCGATAACAGCGCGGCCTGGGCCGTCGGCGGCGCGCTCGCCCTGTTCTTCCTCGGCGGACTCATCACCACCGTGGTGCCGCCGCTGGTGGATAAAAGCTGGGGACGCCCGGCTCCGGGCTTGAAGCCCTACACGGAAATCCAACTCAAGGGACGCGCCATCTACGTCCGCGAAGGCTGCTGGTATTGCCACACCCAGCAGACCCGCACGCTGGTGAGTGACACCAAACGCTCCGGCTGGCGCGGCGTCGATTCGCCCATCTCCACGCCCGACGAGTTCGTCTACGACAAGCCCCACATGTTCGGCACCAAGCGCACCGGTCCGGACCTCTCGCGCGTCGGCGGCAAGTACGATACGCAGTGGCATCGCACGCACTTCCGCAATCCGCGCGACCTGGTGCCCGGCAGCGTCATGCCTCCCTTCCCCTGGATCGTCAACGACCCCGTGGAATTTCCCGCCCTTGTGGCCTACATCCAAACCCTGGGTCGCGCCAAGGACTGGCGTCCCGACCACGATTACGAAAAATGAGAGACTACACCTGGCCCAGCGTTTATTTCGCCTACCTGTTCTTTGCGCTTTCCGTCGCGTTGGCGCTATTTTTCTTCGTCCGTTCCTGGAAGGACGGGTATTGGGGTAAGGAAGCCGAAGAGATCAAGTTTCAGGTGTTCGATCAAAAGGTGAATCATGGAACCGACGAAACCGAAAATTAAGGATTACGCCGATGGCTGGATCACCGAGCAGGCCGGCACTCCAGTGCCCGGCTTCCTCAAGCTGGCCTTCATCGTCATCGCCTGCGGGGCCCTGGCCTACTTCTTCATCTATATGAACGGCGAGGTCAACCACGAAGGCCGCGGCCACCTGGTGCGCGCCATGAATGCAGCCACCGAGGCGTCGGCCGCCCTGATGTACGGCGTCGCGGCCCTGATCGTCGTCTTCGGCGTCATCGTCGTGGCATTTTCATTCGGCAAGTCTCACGACTAGGATGCCCATGCAGAACGGCTTCTACGAGGTCCGCGTTCCGGACGCGACCGATTACTGGATGGAGATGGTGAAGTGCCGCCACGCCTGCCCGGTGCACACCGATGCCTGCGGCTACGTCACCTCGATTGCGGAAGGCCGCTACGAGGACGCCTACCGGATCGCCCGCGCGCACAACCCGTTCGCCTCCATCTGCGGACGCGTGTGCGGCGCTCCCTGCGAGGCCGCCTGCCGCCGCGGCGACGTCGATGCGCCGGTCACCATCCGCCCGCTCAAGCGCTTCGTCACCAGCCGGTTCGGTCCCGAAACCGGCGATTACACCATCTATCGCGAGGCCAACAACGATCAGATGCTGCCGCCCGATCGCGGCGGGCCCGGAGGGCACCCCGAGCGCGTGGCCGTGGTCGGAGCGGGCGTCAGTGGCCTTACCGTGGCGCACGACCTGGTCAAGGTCGGCTACAAGGTCACTGTCTTTGAGAGCTACAGCGAACCGGGCGGCATGCTGACCGCCGGAGTTCCGGTCTTCCGCCTGCCGCGCGAGCTGGTGCGCCATGAGATTCAGGCCATCCTCTCGCTCGGCGTGGACCTGAAGTGCAACATGCATCTGGGGCGCGATTTCACCATCGCCAGCCTGCGCCGCGAGGGCTACGCCGCAATTTTTCTGGGCATCGGACTTCCCAAGGGACGCAAGCTCACGCTGCCCGGAGCCGAAAACGAGAACGTAATCGATGGCATGGATTTCCTCCGCGCCTTCAACGCCGGCAC
>JADGNS010000987.1 GCA_017883355.1 Candidatus Solibacter sp. | reverse complement strand
CGGTGGTGTGACAGGGAAAGCTGGCGACAGCCTACCTATGTTAATTGCGGGATAGTGTTCGCGGGTCCGAGCTTCGCTCGCTAGCCCGTTCCGAGCTTCGCTCGGATGCACAAGGCGGAGCCTTATGCCACCGCCGCATGATACAGTGCGGTCTCAGAATCGAGGTGTAATATGGATTCTTCCCGATTCAATCGACGGCAGTTTATTAAGACCACGACCGTGGGTGCGGGTGCGTCCGCCGGTCTCACGGGCGCACTACCGCCCAGCGTCGCCATCGTGCTGGATCCGGCCGACGCAGTCGCGTCGGCCGCGGCGTGCCGCTGGGCCGCCGGGGAACTGAGCGCGGCGCTGGCGGGCCGGGGCGTCCAGGCCCGGATCGTGGACCGCGTGGCACAGGCTACAGCCGGCGACCTCTGCATCGTCGCCTCCGGCAACCAGCAGGGGCGCGCGGCGATGGTCCCTCCACCGGTCCCGGAGGGCTTGGCTCTCGGCCCGGCTAAAATCGGGGGACGGGACGTGCTGCTGGCCGCGGGCCACGACCCGCGCGGTCTGGTCTACGCCCTGCTCGAACTGGCGGACCGCGTGCGGTACTCCGCCGACCCTACCGCCGCCCTCGCCATCGCGGCGCCCATCGCGGAGCGTCCCGCCAACGTCATCCGCAGCGTCACCCGCCTGTTCACCAGCGACGTGGAGGACAAGCCCTGGTACAACGACCGTGAGATGTGGCCGCGGTACCTGACCATGCTGGCCGCCCAGCGCTTCAACCGCTTCAACCTGAGCTTCGGCATCGGCTACGACTTCCTGCGCAACGTGACCGACGCCTATTTTCTGTTCGCCTACCCGTTCCTGCTTGACGTCCCGGGATACAAGGTCCACGTCCCCCAACTTCCCGACTCGGAACGCGACCGCAACCTGGAGATGCTCCAGTTCATCAGCCAGCAGACCGTGGCACGAGGGATCGAGTTCCAGCTCGGTATCTGGATGCACGGCTACGAGTGGATCAACAGCCCCAACCCCAACTACACGATCGAAGGCCTGACGGCGGAGACGCACGGGCCCTACTGCCGCGATGCCGTGCGGGCGCTGTTGAAGGCCGTCCCCGCGATCAGCGGCGTCACATTCCGGGTGCACGGGGAGAGCGGGGTGGAGGAGGGCAGCTACCTGTTCTGGAAGACCGTGTTCGAGGGCGTGGCCACCTGCGGGCGCAAGATCGAGATCGACATGCATGCCAAGGGCATGGACCAGACGATGACGGACACCGCGGTGGCCACAGGGCTGCCCATCAAGATTTCGCCCAAGTACTGGGGCGAGCACATGGGCATGCCTTACCACCAGGCCGATATCCGCGAGGTGGAGCGGCCCAAACCCGGGAGGGAAGCTACCGGCTTGATGAAGCTGAGCGCGGGGTCGCGTAGTTTCCTGCGCTACGGTTACGGCGACCTGCTGAGGGAAGACCGCAAGTGGGGCGTGCTGCACCGCATCTGGCCCGGCACCCAGCGACTGCTGCTGTGGGGCGACCCGCTCACCGCCGCCGCGCACTCGCGCGCGTTTGGCTTCTGCGGGAGCGATGGCGTGGAAATCATGGAGCCGCTGGCCTTCAAGGGCCGCCGGGGCAGCGGCATCGCGGGCAACCGCACAGCCTATGCCGACGCGTCTCTGGCGCCGCGCTGGGACTGGGAGAAATACGAATACGGGCATCGCATCTGGGGCCGTCTGCTATACAACCCGGATGCCTCGCCCGACACCTGGCGCCGCTACATGACGTCGCAGTTCGGCGCCGCCGGCCCTGCGCTAGAGGGAGCGCTGGCGAGTGCCAGCCGCATCCTGCCCACCATCACCACGGCGCACGCGCCTTCGGCGGGCAACAACACCTACTGGCCCGAGGTCTACCTGAACCACTCGCTGGTGGACGCGGCCCATCCGGGACCTTACACGGACAGCCCGTCGCCCAAGGTGTTCGGCACGGTCAGCCCGCTCGATCCGCAGCTCTTCGCGCGCATCAACGATTTCGCCGACGAGTTGCTGAAGGGCGAACGCAGCGCAATGTACTCTCCCATCGAGGTGGCGCAGTGGATTGAAGACTACGCCGGCGAGGCCGCGCGCCGGCTGGCCGAGGCCGGGGCGCTGGCAACCGGCAAGGATCGTCCCGAGTATCGGCGCATGGCCATCGATATCGAGCTGCAGGCAGGGCTGGGCCGCTTCTTCGGTGCGAAGTTCCGCGCCGGCGCGCTCTACCGCATACACGAGCAGACGGGCAGCCGCGCCGCGCTGGAAGCCTGCCTGGAACGCTACCGGGCGGCGCGCGAGATCTGGGCCGGGCTGGCCAATCGGGCCAAGGGCGTGTACGTCCCCGATATCACGGTGGGCGAATTGCGCCAGTTGCGCGGCCATTGGCTGGACCGTGTGGCGGATATCGATAAGGACATCGCACTGGTGGCGGTGCGCCTGGCACAGGCGAGCCCCGCCGAGCCTGCTGGGGCAATCCAATCGGCGATCGCGGAAGCCCTCGGCCGGCCGGTGCGCGAGGCCATTTCCTGTACTCACGCGGTGCCCTCGCGCCTGCACCCGGGGCAGGCTCTCGAACTCGCCATCGCACCCGCGAAGAAGCTCGCGATGGTGCGCCTGTACTACCGCCACGTGAACCAGGCGGAGCGCTGGGAAAGCGTGGAGATGGCCGCCGCGGCGTCGCGCTGGCGTGCGACGATTCCCGGTGCGTACACCGCCGGCGCGTACCCGATCGAATACTACTTCGAGTTGCGCGAATCGCCCGCGAGAGCGACGCTTCACCCGGGTTTCGGCGCTAGTCGCGCGAACCAGCCGTACTTCGTCGTGCGCGCGGTGGGGTAGAAGGCGGACTCCAATCCGAGCCGGTAGAGTAGGAGAGTGAGTGACAGCCTGTGGCTGCGTCTCACTCTCCCCTCGTCGAACCGGAGATGCGGATTTCCCGCGTCCGGCTCTCCTGAAAACTCTCGCCTCAGGCATGCACAAGCTCC
>JADGNS010000089.1 GCA_017883355.1 Candidatus Solibacter sp. | reverse complement strand
AACATCAGCCCCAGGAAAACTTCCGCCACGATCCGTCCGCCCACCGGACCCAGCCTGGGCGTCGTGACCGTCACGTTCTCTTTGACCGGTATCTTGACCTCTTCCTGGTGGTGCATGGCCTCGGCCAGAATATAAGTCCACAGGGGACAATTCCCGGCGAATACCTTCGAAACCGCCACAATGTTCTTGGCAGCGGGGTCCGCGGCGTCAGTGCCCTTGCCAATCAGAATTTTCTTGTCCGCCAGAGGAGTGAGATTCATGGCGTGCGCCACCTGTTGCCCCGAAGGCAGCGCCAATCGAAACCCACGCCGCAGGTTTCGCTGTGGCAACGAAGGCGGCGGATCGGGGGCTACACTGGCGGGCAGGCCGGAGAGCGGTGTGACTACCGAGGTATCGATGCGATAGGCGAACTGCAGCCGCTTCTGATTGTCCCCGGGAGTGCCGTCGTAGGTGCGAATATCGACGTCGAGGAAGCGGCCCCAATCGATTCCCCAATTCGGATTCATGGCGCGGAAGCCGGTCAGCCCTTCCGGGAATCCAGGAGCAATATTCGGATCGATGGGGAATATGGGCAGCAAGACAGTGTCGTTCAGCCGATATCCCGGGCGGATCATGGAATGCCCCAGACGGTACGCCGCCACGGAGAACTCCACCGGCATGAACGGATGATTCTTCCAGTGGAAGAATTGGAGTTTGCCCTTGTCGTAAAGTCCGTCTGCGCCTTTCAGCGCTTTCAGCACGCTGGAGTGGACGATCCGGGGCAGGAAGTCGTTCAGCACTACGTATTGATAGTGAAAGCGCACCAACTGCTGAATCTGGGCGAAACTGAGCCCCGGGTTGTCGGCGACGGTGCGGTTGTGAAAGCGAAGGAACAGTCCCTGAAACTGCGAGACGATGACGTTTTCGTCGTTCCTGGGATCCCCGATGAGCGCGCGCCGGATGGTCGCGTTATTCCGAGGCAGGTCCTTCGCGGCCGGGTCGCCGCC
This sequence comes from Candidatus Solibacter sp., assembly GCA_017883355.1. Lineage (GTDB taxonomy): Bacteria > Acidobacteriota > Terriglobia > Bryobacterales > Bryobacteraceae > Solibacter. The sequence continues at coordinate 8,846 of JADGNS010000089.1, read as the reverse complement.
CCCGGCAATCGGATCGCCGAGCAGAAAGTTGGGCCCATTGTCGTAAAGATAAGGCTGATCGCCGGGACCGCGGCCATAGACATCGTCCAGATCGAACGCGGGCGTCCGGAAGTCGGTTAAGGCGTCCGGGTCGTTCTGTTGGGTCAGACTGCTCATCGGATCGAATGTGACGTCGTGATCGATGAACTGTCCGAGGTAGGTGTACAGCGCCGGAATGCCGCTCTCCTCGTTGTCCTTTCCGTCCTTCGGTGGATCGAAACTGGAGGTCATGGCGGCGCCGAGCAAGTCGAGATTCGCCAGGCTCTCGCTGTCGTTTTTTCCGAACTGGGCCGCGGATAACGATCGAAACATCCGACCGAAACGGCCCTGAAATAAGGGCGACCGCTGGGTTGAATCCAACCCGCGTAGTGGCAAGCCGTGCCGTGCGCTCATTTGTCCCCTCGCTAACTTAGAGTTCTATCGTTTTAGTCTACTCCTACGCCAGCACCTCCCGAATCGCCGCCCCCGCGCCCTTCAAATTGCCGACTTTCATCTCGCTCCATTTGCGCGAGAGAATCACGCCATCCGCGCCGCCGCGGAAAGCCGCCAGGACCGCATCGTGCGTGCCGCCGGGCGTGGATTTCGACGACGTGGCGGCGGTGGGGATATCGATATCGATGCCGGGCCAGAGCTGCGTTTTCGCCCCCGCCAGCGCGGCGCGCGCGCGTTTGGCCTCGCGGTACACGTAGTCGCTCGACAGGCCCGCACTGGGGAGCCCCGCCATCGCCTTCTCGCCCTGGTAATCCAGCACGCGGTAGTGGAAGTCGAGCAGCTCCTGCGCGGGGACGTCCCCGTAGATGGTGCGCCCCACCTGGCCGATGTACCCGGCCAGCCGCTCGCCGCCGCAATTGTGGTACATCACCATCTTCAGGAAGTCGGAGTACTTGGAGAGTTCCGTGAGATCCTGCTCGGCGCGGTAGATCGGCGAGAACGAGTTCTGGTGCCAGATGTGCCAACCCACGCCGACGCCCGGCTTGATGGATTTCACTTTGGCGTAAATCGCGGCGTAGGTTTCGCGCAGGCTATCGTGCCAGAGATTTTCCCACGCCAGCAATTCGGGGTAGCGCAGCATCAGCCGCCAGAGGGTGACGTAATAGCCATCCACGGGACGTTTGCCGCCGCGGGTGAATTCGCCGAGCGCGCGGAACCCGGCGCGCGCTCGGTCCACGTTGATGCCGCGCTCTCTGGCCTTGCGCTCGCAGAACGGGCAGAAGCACGTGACCGTGCCCGGATTTACGCCGCGCGTCATATTGGAAAACGCGCCGTGCCGCTCCGAGCCCCACATGATGCCGTCGATCTCCCACGATCGCGTGTAGTCCTCCACGGTGCCCAGCAGCCAGTTCCGGTAGTTGGGATTGTTGAAGCACAGCGTGCCCGCGTTCTGGCCGTCGAGCTGTTTCTCCTGCGCCTGCGCGACGTTGGCAACGTCGCGGCTCCACACGTCCTCGAACCAGCAGATGGTCTTCATGCCGCGCTTGCGGGCCGAGGGCAGCACGCTGGCCAGCACGTCGAACTCGCCCAGATCGGGCGCGCGGAAGTTCTGGATGACGGTGTCGCGATAATACTCGGGATGCGTGCGCGTGTAGCTGCCGCCCTTGAAGGTGTCGGTATCGTAGGCCTGCTTGCCATGATCGGGCAGCGGTTGTCCGGGCACCTGGCGCCCGGCGATGCCGCGGCCGTACGTGAAGGTGGCAACGAAGAGGGTGTTGACGGAGGCATCTTGCTGGAATTCGTCCAGCACCTTTTCCACGCCCTCATCGACGAAGGAAACGGCGCCCACCTGAATGCCGATCATCTTGGAAGTGGCGGCTGCGGCCGGTGCGGAGGCGGCAGTGGCGGCCGTAGCGGCGATCGCGTTGCGGATAAAGTTGCGGCGGTCCATATGGATCGGAAAGTAGCACGTTTCGAGTGCAGACGTCGGGGCGCCTGGACGGGGGCTTCCGACCCGTTTATTCCTCCCGCAGGGCGACCAGGGGATCGAGCGAGACCGACCGGCGCGCCGGCAGATAGCAGGCGATCGCCGCCAGAGAGACGAGCAACAACGGAATGCCAAGGGTGAGCGCCCGATTCCCCGTGCTCCAACCGATGATTTCCGCCATCTGCGCGGAGGCCGCGGCCAGCACGCGCGAAATGCCGTAAGCACCCACGAATCCGAACGCAGCGCCGGCCGATATCATGACCGCGCCTTCGCGCATCACCAGGCGCAGCACCTGCGGCGGCCGGGCGCCCAACGCCATTCGAATGCCGATTTCCTTGCGCCGCCGCTCCACGGCCTGCGCCGTAACTCCGGCCAGGCCGACGCACGCCAGCAACAGGCCAAACAGACCGACCCCGGAAGTAAAGGCGATTCCGGACTGGATAACGCGGTTCGCCCCGGCCAGGAATTCCCGCATGGTTTGCGGTTTAAACATGGTCAAATTGGGGTCGATCGATGCCAGTTCGCGCCGGATGGTGGCGCCATCCAAATGAGTCCGCGCGCGCAGCAGGACGATGGTGCCCGACCGCGAGCTTCGCCGGAGGTCGTAACGTGTCAAAGGCAGGCAGATGGTGGCCACCGGCCGGTTGACGGCGAGGCTCTGCCGATCGTAGCGCACCACGCCGGTCACCTGAAAGGTCCGTTGTACACCCTCCTCCTCCTGGCGGATGCGCCGCCCAAGCGGGTCGGCGCCTCCAAACAGATCCTTGGCGGCGGTCTGGTTGATGACGGCAGGCAAAATGTCGCCGGACGCCGCATCCAGGCCCAAATCGCGCTCTGCAAACTCGGCGCCGCGAACGACCGGCGCGCCGAGCGTGGCGAAATAGCCCGGTCCTATACTCAGAAGCGCCACCGCGTGCACCGACTCTCGAGAGCCCCCTGGGACGGAAGGCACCGAAACGGCGCTATTCGGGGCGGTCAGATTGAGAGGAGGTTGATCGGCCAGCGCTACGCTCTCCACGCCGGGGAGCCGCGCCAGGCGCTGCGCGAGGCCGGTCAATACACCGGCGGACTGGTTGGGCGTGAGTCCGTCGCGTGCTGGATCGAGCGAGAAAAACTGTAGAGGCGCCGGGTCGAATCCCGGGTCGAGGTTCGCGGCGTTCCGCAGCCCGCTGCTCCAGACTCCCATCATCAGGATGAGCATCATGGCGGCGGCCACCTGGTAAACCACAAAAAGATTGCGCAAACCGAAGCGACGGTAGCGGCTGCGCCGGGTTCCCATGCTCGCCTTCAGTGCGGTGGCCAGATCCGCCCGCGTGGCCGCCAGCGCGGGCAGAAGCCCGAATCCGGCGCCCGCGAGGGCGGAGATCAGAAAAGCGAAGAGCGCGACCCGCAGATCCGGAGTAAAGGCGATTTCCGATTGCAGCAGAGTGGAGTCGCCGCGGACCCTGGCGATCAGGTCGAGGAGGCCATAAGCGGCAGCGAAGCCCGCCACTCCGCCGCACGCAGCCAGGATCAGACTTTCGGTCAGCAACTGGCGGATCACCCGGAAGCGGCTGGCGCCGATGGAAAGGCGAATGGCGATCTCCCGGGAACGGGCGCTTCCCCGAGCCAAAATCAGTCCGGCCAGGTTGGAGCAGGTCAGTGAGAGGACCAGGCCAACCAGCAACGTGTAAAACGTCACCACCAGAGATCGCTCCGGGATAGACAACGGCGACGCCTGACCCGCCAGCAGCAGGCGTACCTGGCGGCCCTTTTGTTCCGGCCCGCGCTTAGCGGTCTGCCGGTCCAGTTCGCGCGTGTGCGCGTCGAGGCGGGCCTCGGTGGCGGCCAACGTCATATCAGGACGGAGCCGGACCAGAACCCGGAAGGCAGGCTGCGTCGTACGATGCAGAATGTCGTCGGCCAGTTCCGGCGCGATTGCCGGGTCGGCGGTGACGGGAAGGAAGACCTCGGCGGGGGTGGAGGGGAAGATCCCGAGAAAGTCTTTTGGACCGACGCCGACGATGGTAGCCTGCCGTCCGTTCACACGGAGTGCGCGGCCGGCGACTTGCGGGTCCGCGTGGAGGCGCGTCCGCCAGAAGCGTTCACTAACCACCACGGTCGCGCCGGCGCCGGGAGACTCCTGGGCGGGGTCGAAGAAGCGGCCCAGCAGGGGCTTTACTCCGAGGGTCGAAAAATACTCGGGTGAGACCAGGTGGCCGAAAACCCGCTCCGTCTTCCCATCGGCCCGGGCGTTCACGGCAATGCCAAACGGCACGGGCCCGATGAAGGCCGCCATGCCGGCGGACAGGCCCTTTTGATTGCGGTACGTCTCGAAGTACGGGTACGGGACGGGAGCTGCGAGGGTTACCAGCCGGCCCGCATCCCAGACACCGGGGACGGGGCGCAACACGAACCCATTCAGAACGGAGAACAACACGCTGCACAGGCCGATGCCCAGAGCCAGTGTCGCCACCATCACCAGCGTGAAGCCGGGGTTCGTGCGCATACCGCGGACCGCATAGCGCGCGTCCTGCAGGCAGGAGGCGAGGCCCGGCCACCCGCGCTCGTCCCAGGCGCCTTCTTTGGCCGAGGTGACGCTGCCGAAACGAACCGCCGCCAGCCGGCGGGCCTCCTCCGGCGGCATGCCGCGCCGGAGGTTTTCCGCGGTGGCGAGTTCCAGATGTGCCGCAATCTCTTTCTGCAACTCCTCATCGAAGTCGCGCCGCCGCATCAGGCCCTTCAACCGGGCCCATAGCACGCCCACGTTCATTTCGGGCCTCCCTCCGCGGGCGCGAGCACGCGCCCAATCACCGCCGAGAGGCGCTGCCAGTAAGAGGTTTCCACGGCAAGCCGTTTCCGGCCGGAACGGGTGATGGAGTAGTATTTCGCGCGGCGGTTGTTCTCCGATGCGCCCCACTCGGCGGCGATCCAACCGCGGTTTTGCAGCCGCACCAGCGCCGCATAGATGGTGCCCTGGTTCAATAGCACCTCATCGCCGCTGAGTTGTTCAATCCGCCGCGCGATGCCATAACCGTGCAGCGAACCCATCGACACCAGCGTGCGCAGAACCAGCAAGTCCAGCGTGCCCTGCAACAGATCCAGTTTCGGATTCATATGCCTCTTTTCCCATGTGGGATCACCACATGACTTTACCATACCCTCCTGTGCGGTGTCTACAGGTAGCAAACGGCGCGGCGGATCGCAGCCCGGGCGGACGAGGTCCCCGGGTACCGCCCCCCGCCCACGTGCCGTGACTTATATTGAAGCTGTGCTCGCCCCATGAAGATCGCCGTGACCCGCGACCTGGCGCAGATCCGCGCCCATATCGAGGACTTCCTCAAGGGTGCGCGTGAGCCCGCCCTCCTCGAACCCGGCGAAGAGCTGCTCCCCCTCAACGCCGACAACTACTCGCTCGAAATGCGCGGCTCGCGCCTCACCCTTCAGGCATGGGACCGCACGCGCAACTGGAGCCGCCGCCTCACCGCCATCACCGAGGCCACCAAGGCACGCCTTGCCATGACGGTGGAGCACTTCGCCCGCCGCGAAGGCCAGATGTTCCTGCTCGATCTCGCCCGCCGCTCTGGCGCCGAACTCGGCAAGCGCAGCGGCCGCCTGGTGTTTCGCGAGCGCTTCCGCCTCTTCCTGCGCCGCCAGTTTCCCGAGTGGACCCTGGCCGAGGTCAGCGCCGAAGCCGATCTCGAACACTCCCTCTCCCCCGCCTTCCCGCGCGCCTTCCTCAAACACGGACAGCACGGGTGGGCCGCCATCGCCTGCCCACCCGATGCCGATTCCTCCTCCGTGCTCTCCTTCGGCCTCATCTGGCTCGCCTACCTCCGCGACCGCGAGCGCCGCGTCTCTCTCGTTGGACTCGCCGTCTACCTCCCCGCCGGCCAGGAGCGCTCCGCCGCCCTCCGCATCCTCTGCCTCGACCCCCAGTCCGCCCGCTTCGAACTCTTCACCTACACCGATCGCGACGACCTGCTGCGCGCCGAGCCGCGCGATTACGGCAATCTCGATACCCGCCTCGAACCCTGCCGCCGCCCCGCGCCCAACCTCGCCGACCCCTGGCAGCAGATCGCCGCCCTCCCCGGCGTGGAGCGCATTCCCAAACACGATGGACGCACCAGCCTGCGCGTGCGCGGCATCGAGTTCGCCGAACTCTCCGGAGGCGACCTTCTCTTCGGACTCGGCCAACGCCGCCCGGCGCGCGAGCATCACGTACCGGAAATCGCGCGCCTCGCCGAAGAGCTCGATCGCGCGCGGCAGGCCGGCGCCGATCCCGCCCACCCGCTCTACCGCCAGTATCCCGAGGCGTGGCTGGAATCGGTGGCGCGCGCCCAAATCGAAACCCTCGATGCCACCCTGCGCCGCGACCCCATCTACGGACAGGTGCCCGCTTTCGCCGCCGGCGAGCGCGGCATCCTCGATCTCCTGGCCGTGGACCACACCGGCCGCCTCACCGTCGTGGAACTGAAGGCCAGCGCCGATCTCCACCTTCCCCTCCAGGCGCTCGACTACTGGGTGCGCGTCAAGTGGCACCTCGGCCGCGGCGAGTTTTCCGCCAACGGCTACTTCCCCGGCATCGAACTGCGCCCCGATCCGCCGCGCCTGCTGCTGGTCTCGCCCTCGCTCGAATTCCACCCCACTACCGAAACCATATTGAGCTATTTCGCACCTGGCATTGAGGTGGAGCGCGTCGGCCTGGCGGTAGAATGGAGGAAGGGGCTGCACGTGATGTTTCGCCTCAACGGCGCGCAGCGTCCCCAGTGACCTCTACTATGCTTACCATCCTCAAACAAGCCAAGGCCGCCTTCTCCCTGCTCAGCGCCGACGAGATCGTCAAACAGGCCGAGCTGCCCGTGCACTTCGGCCTGGTCGCCGATAGCAGCGGCGCTTATGCCGAAATGGAGGAGTTCCTGGCGCCTTCCACGCTGCCGCGGCTCCAGTGGCGCCAGTGCATGAGCCAGGTGCATCGCGCCAACGATGTCAACGTGCCCGCCAACGTGGATATCGTACTCTACGAACCCGGACTTCCCTGCCCCGACGGCTGCTATTCCTTTCAACGCGGCAACACCGAAGCCACCTGTGCCGAGATCCTCAAGGATAAGAAGGATCTGGATCTTGCCCTGGGGCGGCAGTTCCTGCCCTTCCGCCGCCCCGTGGTGGAGCGCATCATCCGGATGGTATCCCAGGAAAACGCCTTGTTCGCCATGGCCACGGCGCTGCCCAACGTGGTGCCGAGCCTGATCGAACTCCCCTGGGTGTTCGGCGAGTTCGCCTCCGATACCGCCTTCCTCACCGCCAATCAAGTCCGTATGGCCTTCCAGATCGCCGCCGCATGCGGCAAGCAGGTGGGACTGGGCAAGCAGAAGGGCGCGGTGCTGACCATTGCCGCCGGCGCCTTCGGCTGGCGCGCTCTGGCCCGCGAACTGGTGGGCCACATCCCCCTGGGCGGAGGATTGATCCCCAAAGGCGCCGTCGCCTACGCCGGTACCTACCTGGCTGGTAAGGGTCTGGAGTATCTCCACGTCCATGACGGCGACCCCACCACGGCGCAGCGCGAGCAACTCTATCAGGAGGGCCTCGAGCGCGGCCGCAGTTTCACCAAGACCCTGCACCTGGGCGGAGGGGACAGACGAGACTGACATGAATTTTCCGGCGCATTTTGCCGAAAATTCGCTGTCAGTCCCGTCTGTCCCCGGTACTTCCCCGGTACTGCCCGGTTTTGCCGCTGTCCCCGGTTTTGCCCCGGTTTGCCCGGTTTTGCCAGCCGCGTAAACCTTTCGGCCTTTTCACGCGTCGTACAATGTAGTGAAGAAATCCTAGGGGGATGATTATGCGCCTGATTTATGCCGGAATCGTTTTAGTCTGTGCCACTCTCGGATTCGCCGACACCGTCACGCTGAAAAGTGGCCGTGTGATCAATGGCACCTATCTCGGCGGCACTGCCCGCGCCGTGCGCATCGACGATGGCGTCGAGGTGCGCACCGTCGACGTCTCCGATATTCTCCGCATCGAGTTTAGCGGCAGCCCTGGCGAAAGCTCTTCCCGGAACTCGGGCAGATCTTCCGATGGGCCCACCCTGCGAAGGGCGCCATCGAGTTCCAGTTCCGACTCCAGTGACGTGCCCACTCTGCGAAGGGCTCCCTCCAGTTCCAGTTCTAGTTCCAGCTCAGACTCGGATTCCGACTCCGACCGCCCGGTCTTGCACCGCAACCCGGAAAACGTCATGCGGCCCGGCGATTCCGCCCCGCCTCCGCCCGCCGTGGCCAGCGGCACCCTTCCCGCCGGCACCAACCTGGTGATCCGCATGATCGAATCCGTGGATTCGGAAACCAACCGCGTGGGCCAGAGTTTCCGCGCCAGCATAGATCAGCCGGTCATGGTGGATGGCCAAACCGTCATCCCGCGCGGCGCCGATGCGGTGGTCAAACTGGTGGACTCCAAGGACTCCGGCAAATTGACCGGCCGCGCCGAACTCACCGTCTCGCTGCAATCGGTCAGCATCAACGGGCATTTGGTGGATATCAATACGCAGAGCATCAACAAGGAAAGCGGTTCGCAAGGTGAGAAGACAGCCAAAACGGCGGGCGGCACGGCAGCCGTAGGCGCCATCATCGGCGCCATCGCCGGCGGCGGCAAGGGCGCGGCCATCGGCGCCGGCGCGGGCGCGGCGGCGGGCGCCGGCTCGCAGGTCATCCTCGGCGGCCAGCGCGTGCGCATTCCGTCCGAAACGCGACTCACCTTCGTGCTCGATACCGCGACTCGTTTCTAAATGAAGCCTACCGCGATTGTTACCGGCGCCAGCCGTGGAATCGGCCGCGCCATCGCAACGGAGCTTGCCAAAACTCATCGCGTGATTGCCACTTACCGCGGCCGTAAGGACGCGGCGGATTCCTTGCACGAG
>JADGNS010000986.1 GCA_017883355.1 Candidatus Solibacter sp. | reverse complement strand
AAGCCCTCCGGAATCGACCGCCGCTCCGCGTCTTTCATCCGCTCCATCTGCCGCTCCTGCTGCTGAATGTAGCCGCCGTACTTGATCTCCGTTTCAATGGTCGCCATCAGCCCGCGCGCCGGCGGTTCGCCCAGAACTTCCTCAATCCACGGCAGAATCTCCGCGATGGACGCCTCCGTGCGCTTCAACCACTGCCCGTTGCGATGCTGGGCCAACGCCGGCAACAACCGCTCCCGCTGCCGCTGCTTGTGCGTAAACACTTCCCATTGGGCGTCGCCCACCAAACCGGCCATCCTTCCCATCGGCGTCAGGCGGGTATCGGCATTGTCGATCCGCAGGTGCAACCGGAACTCCGCACGCGAGGTGAACATCCGGTAGGGTTCATCCGCACCCTTGGTGATCAGGTCGTCGATCAGGATCCCGGTATACCCTTCCATCCGGCCGACGATCACCGGATCCCGGCCGTTTAACCGGGCGGCGGCGTTCAGACCGGCCATCAATCCCTGGCATGCAGCCTCCTCGTACCCGGAGGTCCCGTTGATCTGCCCGGCCAGATACAGACCGCGAATCGACTTCACTTCCAACGTATGATGCAGTTCCCGCGGGTCGATCGCATCATATTCTATAGCGTATCCCGGCCGGATCATCTCGGCGCCCTCTAAACCCGGCACCGAAGCCAACATGGCCGCCTGCACATCGATCGGCATACTGGTCGACATGCCGTTGACGTACACCTCGTTGGTGTCCAAGCCTTCCGGTTCCAGGAAGATCTGGTGACGCGGCTTGTCGGGGAATTTGACCATCTTGTCCTCGATCGACGGGCAATAGCGCGGGCCCACCCCCTCGATCTGCCCGCTATATAAAGGAGAGCGCGGAATCGCCTCCAGCAGCACGCGCCGCGTCTCCTCGGTGGTGTACCCGACGTGGCACTGAATCTGGGGGCGGTCGATCCGCTCGGTCATAAAGGAAAACGGCGTAGGGAAAGCATCGCCAGGCTGCGCTTCGAACTGACTCCAATCGATGGTGCGTCCGTCCAGCCGCGGCGGCGTCCCAGTCTTCAACCGGGTCCAGTGCAACCCCAGCGTGCGCAATTGGTCCCCGAGCAACTGCGAAGGCGATTCCCCATTCCGCCCGCAGCTATAGGTCATCTCGCCGACGTGGGCCAACCCATTGAGGAACGTCCCGGTGGTGACAATCACCGCGGCCGCCTCCACGGTCCGCCCGTCGCGCAGCAACACTCCCGTAACGCGACGGTCTTCGCCGATCTTCAGGGCGGCCACCTCCGCCTGCTTGATGCGCAGATTGGGTTCGTTTTCGAGCACTTCCCGCATCCGGAAGCGATACAGTTTCTTGTCCATCTGCGCACGCGGCGACCAAACCGCGGGACCGCGCGAGGTATTCAGCAGCCGGAATTGTATGCCGACCGCATCGGCGACCTCACCCATGACGCCGCCCAGAGCGTCGATCTCGCGCACCAGGTGCCCTTTGGCGATACCGCCGATGGCCGGGTTGCAGCTCATCTGCGCGATCAGGTCCAGGTTCATGGTGACCATGGCCGTGCGCAGGCCAATGCGGGCGCAGGCGCGCGCGGCTTCACAGCCGGCGTGGCCGGCGCCGATGACAACGACGTCGTACCGGTCGGGCATTGCTACCATTGTACGAGGTATGAAGATACTCGTTATCGGTAGCGGCGGAAGAGAGCACGCCTTGTGCTGGAAACTGGCCCAGTCGCCAGGCGCCGAGGTGTTCGCCTGCCCCGGAAATCCAGGAATGGCTCACGTCGCTCAGTGCGTGCCCGGCGACCCTCTCGATGCCGCGCTGCGGACGGCTGCGGACCTGACGGTGGTCGGACCGGAAGTGCCCCTGGTGGCGGGCGTGGTTGACGCCTTCCGCGCCCGCGGCTTACGGATCGTCGGTCCCAACGCGGAGGCGGCGCGCCTGGAAGGCAGTAAGATTTTCGCAAAGGACTTTTTGCAACAAAGAGGAATCCCGACCGCCGCGTACGTCACGGTGGAGGACGCCTTCCAGGCGCGGATGGCATTGGGACGCTTCGGTTTTCCCGTGGTCCTGAAGGCCGATGGTTTAGCGGCAGGCAAGGGCGTCGTGGTGGCGCACAATGCGGCGGAAGCCGAAACCGCCCTCGCCACCCTGAAGGGCAGACTGGTGATCGAGGAGTTTCTCACCGGCGAAGAGGTCAGCTTTATCGCGCTGTGCGACGGGCGCGACGCCCTGCCCCTGGCGGCCAGCCAGGACCACAAGGCGGTTTTCGATGGCGACCAGGGCCCCAATACCGGAGGCATGGGCGCCTATTGCGACGCGGGCATCCTGAGCGAGGCCCACACGCGGATGGTGATGGAGCGGGTGATCTATCCGACCGTCGAAGCCATGAATTTCACCGGCTTCCTCTACGCCGGGCTGATGATGACGGCCGACGGTCCCAAGGTGCTGGAGTTCAACGTCCGGTTGGGCGACCCGGAGACGCAGCCGTTGATGCACCGCATGGAATCGGACTTCGTACCCGCGCTGATGGCGGCGAGCGAGGGCTCTCTCGCCGGGCAAAAGCTCGCCTGGCATGCGGGACCGAGTGTGTGCGTGGTCCTGGCCTCCGCCGGATACCCGGGCGCGTATGAGACCGGCAAGGAGATCCGCGGACTGCAAATGGCGGAAGCCAAAGGCGCCACGGTCTTCCACGCGGGAACGCGCGTAGCGCACGGCCGCCTGGAGACATCCGGAGGCCGCGTACTGGGAGTCACGGCTTCCGGGGCAGACCTTCCCGCCGCCATCGCCGCCGCCTACGAAGGCGTGCACCACATCCAATTCGAGGGAATGCACTACCGTCGAGATATTGCGAACAAAGGTCTGGCGAGAAGTGCGGGGCTTTGAGGGTACAATCGAGATGAGTGGGGACGTAGCTCAGATGGATAGAGCGGCCGCCTCCTAAGCGACAGGTCGGCAGTTCGAATCTGCCCGTCCCTACCAGACTTCTCACTCACTT
>JADGNS010000985.1 GCA_017883355.1 Candidatus Solibacter sp. | reverse complement strand
GCGTGAGGAGCGCTCGCACGGATCTGTGCGGGGGGTGCCGGGTTGACCGGCATCCCTACCGCGACTGCATCCACCTACTCAATTCAAAGCTCCAGGAAAATCGCGCCGTCTTCCACGGTAAGAGAGATCCCCGCGGTCCGCGCCGCCTCCTGCAATGCGGCATCCAGCATGACCACCGGGTCCGGCCCCGTGGCCAACCGCCGCAACAGTCCCTCGCCCTTTTTGCCACCCGCCGACAAGACGATTTTCAGGCCCTTCCGCTTGCACTTGACGGGAGTGCCGTCCGCCAGTTTCAGATTCATCGGCTTGAGGTAGGCATCCACGTAATGCACGCCCACGCCGCTCTTGTCGCCGGTGTGCGCGGGGAGTTTCTCCCGGGCGGCCGCATTCACCTCACACAGTCTGGTTTTCATGCCGGGCTCCCCTCTCCGTCAGGAATTCGTCCATGGCGATGCGGAACGCGCGGATGTGATCCGGCGAACTGCCGCAGCAGGCGCCCAAAATGTTCACGCCCGCCGCTAGCAGCGGCACCACTCCGCGCACCATCTGCCCGGGAGTTTCATCGTAGACCACTTTCATCTCCACCAGCTTGGGCTGCCCCGCGTTGGGCTGCGCCATCACCGGCAATTCCGTGACGCGCTTGTACCGCTCCACCGCCTGCCGCGCCCGCTCCATATCCATTCCCGTGCCGCAATTCAGCGCGACGATATGCGCGCCGAGCGCTTGCATGCATTGGGCCGCGCGTTCCGGGCTGACGCCCATCATGGTGCGGAACGTGGAGCCATCCAGCGTGACATCGTAGGCCATGGAGCCGATGATGCACACCGCACCCGCCTGTTTCGCCGCCTCGATCCCCAGCGTCAGCTCTTCCAGCGAGGTTTGCGTCTCGATCAGGATGGCGTCGGCCCCGGCATCCACCAAAGCCCGCGCCTGTTCCTCGAATGCCTCGCGCACCTGAGCTTCGGTGAAATCGCCGTAGGGCTCCATCAATCCGCCGAACGGACCGATATCGCCGATGATGTAGCCGGCGCGGCCGCCGAACGCTTCCCGCGCAATCGCCACACCCGCCTGGTTGATCTCGGCAACCTTGTCCGCCTGCCCATGGCGGTTCAGCATAATGCGCGACCCGCCGAAGGTGTTCGTCAGAATGCAGTCCGAACCCGCCTCGGCATAGCGACGCTGGATCCCGAGCACTCGCTCCGGGTGCGTCAGATTCCAGGCCTCGCCGCAGTTCCCCTGCTCGAGGCCGGCCAGCATCAATTGCGTGCCCATCGCGCCATCGCCCAACAGCGGGCGCTCCCGGATCGCATCCTGTAATTTCTCTTTCATGGTTCTCCTGTAATCCGCCGGTACTGGCACCGGGCCAATGAACAACTCTCGCACGCCACCAGCTCGGTGAGGCGCCGCACCCCTTCAGTGTGCCGCGTCAGGCCGAATACCGCCAGCAGCGATTTCTTGGGACGCAGGGCGCCGCTCTCTAACGCCTCCAGATTCCCCGGAAGATTTCCCGCGCCTTTTAACAACTCGAGCAGCCGCCCTTGTTCGGCGATGTCCCACCCCGGATATCCCGGGCTGTCGTGCGGCAGCACCGCCATCTCACGGCCTTCCGCCCACGCGCACAGATGCGCGCCCGTCATCGCGGTCAATCGCTCGACCACCGCGGAGCCCAGCACCTCCAGGAAATAGTATTCGTCGGGCTTTTCCTCCCGCCAAAGTCTCTGCGCCTCCCGCTCGATCTCCGGGCCGGCGCTGACCGCGGCCAATACCGCGCCCTCCGCCCCCGCCTGTTCGAATCGCCGGCGCAGCGCAGCGCTGTGAAACTGCAAACCCTCAATACTCACCAGCGCACCATCCGTTCCGGCGCTTCCAGCCTCGCGCGCATAGATCCAAGGACGCCCGTGCGCGGCGTACCACTCGCGCGCCCAATCGGCCAACTCCCTGGAGCGTCCCTCCAACACGACGCCGCGCGGATACCCCAACAGCCGCTGATACTCGGCAGCCTGCACCTCCACCGCGGGATAAGCCTCACTCCACGTTGTGTTATCCGTGTTCATCCGTGGCCATTCTGTTTTCTTGTTCCACCGCCTTGAACTGGCAACCCTCCACAAAATAATCGAAGAAGGACGGGTGCGTCTCCAGGCGGCAGTGCTCTACCCGCGTCACCAGTTCCTCCAGTTCCCGCCGCCGCGACCGCGACAGCAGCGCGATGCACGCGCCTTCAATCGCCGCGTTGCCCACCTGCACGATCCGCGAATCCGGCAGATTGGGAATCAGCCCGATGCGGCGCGACGCGTCCACCTTCAAATGGCGGCCGAACCCGCCGGCCAGATAGAACACCTCGATCTCGTCGAAATCGATGCCGTACTGGCTGCACACCACCTGCAAGCCCGCCACGTTCGCGCCCTTGGCCTGCGCCAGCTCGTTGACGTCGCCTTCGAGAAGGAAGATATCGTTCGCCGCGTCCACCGTGATCCGCGATCCGGCGTCCTCGAACCGGCCCATCGAATTCATGCGCCCGCTGCGCAGCAATTCGCTCAGCAGATCCACCAGGCCACTCCCGCAGATGCCCTGCGCCGCGATGCCGCCAATCACGCCAAGCTGGAAACTGCCGTCGCCCGCCAGCGCGACGTCCTCGATCGCGCCATCCAGCGCCGGCATGCCGCACGCAATCGCCCCGCCTTCGAAGGCCGGGCCGGCCGGACACGATGCCGCCAGAATGCGCCGCCGGTTGCCCAGAATCAACTCCGTGTTCGTCCCGATATCCATCACCGCGACCACACGGTCCTCGTGCGCCAGATCCACCGCCAGCATGCAGGCCGCCGCGTCCGCGCCCACGTGCCCGCTGATCACCGGCGCCCCGTAAACCCGCGCCTGCGGATGGATCGGCAGCAGGCATCGCCGCCCCGTGGAAGTCAGGCTGGTGGTGCTCCGCTTGCCCTCGGCCATTTCGATTTCCGTAATCGACCGGTAGGGGTTCTGCCCGATCGAATAGACGCTCTG
>JADGNS010000984.1 GCA_017883355.1 Candidatus Solibacter sp. | reverse complement strand
AAAGGCCGGAGCGAAATACTTCTGCAGCATGGGCGTACATCATGATGGGTTCGACTTGTGGAAGTCCACGCACCAGCCACGCTGGAATGCGGTCGCGATCGGTCCCAAGAGAGATATCGTCGGGCTTTGGAAGAGAGCCGCGCAGAAGGCGGGGCTGCGGTTCGCCGTGAGCGAGCACCTGGCACCCAGCTATCACTGGTTCTCCACTTCGCACAGGAGCGATAAGACCGGCCCGCTCGCGGGCGTGCCGTACGACGGCGCCGATCCCGCCTACGCCGACCTGTATCACGATCTGCCGAAGGACTATCCCTATGGGCAACAGGTGAACGACCGTCAGGCGCCGGACCCCTGGAAGCTGCACTACTTCAAACGCATCAAGGATCTCGTCGACAACTACCAGCCCGACCTGCTCTATACCGATGGCGACATTTTCTTTCAGGAGTACGGTCTGGCCTTGGTAGCGAATCTCTACAACACGAGCGCCAAACTCCACGGCGGGCGCGTGGAAGCCGTGTACACCAGCAAGTTGGCGAGCGATTGCGAGACCGGAACGTGCGTGCTCGACTGGGAGCGCGGCGTGGCCGCCGGCATTCCGGCCAACCCGTGGCAGACCGATACCTGCATCGGGGACTGGCACTACAACAAGGAAGCGGTGGCGAGGTACAAAACGCCGAAGCGGGTCATCGACATGCTGGCGGATATTGTCAGCCGCAACGGCAATTTGATGCTGAATTTCCCTCTGCCCAACAGCGGCATGCTGGACGACCAGGAATTGAAAATCCTAGACGAGATTACGCGCTGGATGGCCGTCAACAGCGAAGGCATCTACGGGACCCGGCCCTGGAAGACCTTCGGCGACGGCCCGGTAGCCTCCGCGCCGCCATCCGGCCGCGGGGCCCGGTTCAACGAAGCGGGCCGCAGAGACTTCACGGCGGACGAAGTACGGTTTACGACCAAGGGCAGCACGCTCTACGCGTTCGTAATGGGTTGGCCGGAAAAGCAGGCCGTGATTAAACCGCTCGCGACTACCAGCAGCGGAGCGCAGGTGAAAGTCAAGAACGTGGACCTCCTGGGATTCAAAGGCAAGGTGAAGTGGACCCAGGACGAAAAGGGCCTCACGGTGCAGATGCCCGAACAGAAGCCCTGCGATCACGCGATTGCCCTGAGGATTATATAGGGACGGGTCAGCAAGTCTAAAGCAGTGCTTGCGCGCGCATGCCAGCGATTGCAGAGGGTGGCGCGTTGGCTTACGATATTCGGTTCGCCGCCGGCGGTTACGCGCCGAGCGATTCGAATTACGGAGGTTTCGTCTGCCATGCCTTCTCCGAGACTCCATGCCGCCACGCTGATCGCGCTGTTGCTTCTCGCGGGTGTTCCTGCTTCCGCGCAGCGCCGTGTCCCCAAGGACCTATCGGGCGTCCGAGGGTTCAACTATATGGCCGCGGCAGGCAGCGGACACCTGGCACACTGGCAGAAGTACAGCGCGGCCGAGACCGAGCGCGACCTTGATTGGGCCCAGCGCCTCCAGTTGAACCAGATGCGCGTGCTCATTCCTTACCAGGCGTGGGCCCAGGATAAGGCGACGCTCAAGAAGAACCTACAGCACCTGGTGCGCGCAGCCAACCAGCGCGGAATCGGCGTGATGCCGACGCTCATGTACGCGCGCGGCCAGGCAGCCGACAAGAGCCGCTGGCCGGAGACCCGGGCATTCGCCGCCGACCTGATTTCAGCCGTGGGCAAGGAGCCTGGGCTGGCGTTCTGGGACGCTTCGAACGAACCCGACTGCTGCGCGCTGCCCCCAAGTCCCGCCAACCGCCAGCGGATGGAGCACGCGCTCTACATGGTCAAGGCTCTGCAGGAACTGGACCCGGTCACTCCCGTCACCATCGGCGCCACCTTCGCCGACAATCTGCCCGAATACGGCGACACCGAGGACGTGCTGTCCTTCCACAACTACCTGCCCACCCGCAGAGCCATCGCCGCCGACATCGCCAAAGCCAAAGCTTATGCGGCGAAGGTCAACAAACCGCTGATCAACACCGAGATCGGCTGCATCGCGCGCGCCAATCCTTATGACGTGGCGCTCGAAGAGCACATGAAGGCCGGCGTGGGCTGGTACATCTGGGAGTTGATGATCACGCATTCGTGGGGCACCGTCCACGGCGTGTTTCACCAGGACGGCACAATACGCGATCCAACGATAGTGGCCGCGCTTCTCGGCATGTTCCGGGACCGGCACGAGGACGTGATGCCCTCGGTTCCGGACCGCGAGGGTTTCGTGACGCGCGCCGTCGCCAACAACAAGAAGTGGCTGGCGGACGCCGGCGCAACTTGGGAAAGAGGGCTTGACCTGGCCGAAATTTCGGCAAACCTCTTGGAAGCAGGCCAGCTCATCGCGATGTACGATCCGCCCACCCGAACGGTGGATTTGTTGCGAAAGGGTGCGCCGAACATGCCTGCTTTGCGTGCGGCAATTGAGAAGTACACCGCCATCCTCGAGCCATTCCAGTTGCCGTCAAACGACCCGACGCGCGGCCGCCCGCCGGCTAATTCTCATTGATCGGACGCCGGGGGCAGCCGCCGGCGCCACGCAACATGCTGTACTCTGCCGCGCTTGCGAGCGACGGCCATGATTGGCAGCCCCGCCTCGCCCTGAGGGACGAAGGGTCTTAAGCCAACGGGTTGATCTTAAATACATACGCGAAATCGCAAGGCGGCTTCTCCGGCAAGTTGATTGCGACTCCGTCCGCGTTACGCGCCCACACCAGGTTGGACTCCGAACCCAGCAATCCTACTCTGGCAATCTCGCCGCCGTAATGAGGCGAGCCCGTGGCCAGCGACTTAATGAGGAGCTTGCCGTCTGCAGGCCAAGCCAATGCAATGGCGTAGAGGGAGTCTCTCCTGGTGGTAAATCGCATATCGCCCGGAGCGAATTGCGGGAGTCGGCCATACGGCGTGGCGCCGGAACTCCGGGTCGGTCCCTCGCCGGCAATCTTCCATG
>JADGNS010000983.1 GCA_017883355.1 Candidatus Solibacter sp. | reverse complement strand
GGAGAGCGTCTTCGCCCTGGCGCTGCGCGAGGCGGTGACCAATATCGTGCGCCACGCGCACGCCACGATCTGCCGGCTCTCGCTGCGGCAGAACGGGCGGTACTGCGAGCTGGAGATCGCCGATAACGGCCGCGGCGGGGCGCTGGAAGAAGGCAGCGGCTTGAGTGGCATGCGCGAGCGGGTGGAGGCCCTGGGCGGCATGCTGGAGCGCGATGGCTCGAACGGCACCTTGTTGCGGATCCGGGTGCCGGTATGAACATACGGGTGGTGATCGCGGAAGATCAGGCCATGGTGCGCGGGGCGCTGGCGGCGCTGCTGGCGATCGAGGGCGACATCGAAATCGCGGGCCAGGCGCAGAACGGACGCGAGGCGCTCGAACTGGTGGCCCAACTGATGCCGGACATCGTGCTGACGGATATCGAGATGCCGGAAGTGACGGGTCTGGAACTGGCAGCCGAATTGAAGCGGCGGCATCTGCCGGTGCGCGTGGTGATCCTCACCACGTTCGCGCGCGCCGGATATTTGCGGCGCGCGCTGGATGCCGGGGTTTCCGGATATCTGCTGAAGGATGCGCCGGCGGCCACGCTGGCCAACGCCATCCGGCGGATCCGGGCGGGAGCGCGCGTGATCGACCCGGAACTCGCCGCCGAGGCATGGACCGAGGCCGACCCGCTCACCGACCGCGAACGCCAGGTGCTGCGCTATGCGGGCGAAGGGGAGAGCGGCGCGGAGATCGCGGAGCGGCTCAGCCTCTCGGAAGGCACGGTGCGCAATTATCTGTCCGAGGCGATCAGCAAACTGGGCGCGAACAACCGGACGGAGGCGGCGCGGATCGCCCGGCAGAAGGGGTGGCTGTAAAGAAGAAGCAAAATGGCCACGGATGAACACGGATAAAACCAAGACCAAATTGCTTATCCGCGTTTATCGGCGTTTATCGGCGTTCATCGGCGGCTAGAGATTTTTCTCTTAGAACAGCTTGATGCGCAGGAATTTTTGGGGATTCTCGCGAAACTCTTTGGTGGTCGCCTGGACCTCCTTCGCCATCCCCTGCAGGTTTTCGTAGACGGCGGAGGAGGTGAGCATCGGTCCCGCGTTGAACCGGTCCACCTGGCGGATGAGGTCGGCGGCCTGCCGCGTCCAATCGTCATAGGCGCGAGGGGAGGTCATCATTTCGGCGCCGTGGAGGCTTCCGATGGAGCGGCGGAGGTCGGCCACCTGCGCCAGGGCCTGCTCATACTGCTGGGTATCGCGCAGCAGAGCCCCGCCGGTTCCCTGCCCCGATTGGAGGCGCGCCAGGCTTTCGTCCAACTGCCGCAAGGGTTCGATGAGCTTGCGGTAGAGCGCGTCGGTGTAGAGGGCTTGCCCGACGGCGGTGGTGGTGTCGGCCGCGACGTGGATGCCGCGTTGCAGTTCGGCGATCTTGTCGCGCAGCTCATTGTAGATGGTGTCGCCCATGATGAACTCGCCGAGCGGGCTTCGGCCCTGCTCGATGTCGTCCAGCAGGACCTCGATCACGTGCATCTGCTGCTGGAACTGGACGAGATCCAGGCGCTGCATCAAATCTCCCGTGCCTTTGAACTGGAGTTCGCCGCCCGGCATGAGGTGGGTGGCGCCGGTGCCGCTGGTGACATCGATGAACTTATCGCCGATGATGGTGTCGGAAACGGTCTCGGCGGTGGAATCGAGGGTGATGGCGGGCAGGCGGTCGCGTCCGATGGTCATGGTGACTTTGACCACGCGATTGGGCTCATTGGAGCCGGAGAGTTCCACCAGGCTGACCTTGCCGATGCCGATGCCATCCACGCGTACCGGAGAACCAGGCGCCACACCGGTGGCATCCGGCAGGTAGAGGTAGATTTGAGTCTTGGGTTCGAGGAGGGTGCCCCCGGTGAGCAGGAAGGACAGGGTCCCCAAGATCAGCAGTCCCGCCATAATCATGGCGGAAGCGCGAAACTTCGCCCAATTCACCTGGCGAGCGGACGGCATTCACTTCGGATTGTACCGCGACCTTTAGGGTAACGCGGGGTACAATGAAAGCGTCTAGAGATAGCGAGGTAAACGGATGCCATCACTTGGTTTCCCGGAGTTGCTGGTGATCCTGGGGGTCGCCGTGCTGCTGTTCGGGGGGAAGAAGATCCCGGAATTGGCCAAAGGGCTGGGCGAAGGGATTCGTCATTTTAAGACGGCGCTGAAAGAGGAGCCCGAAAAACCGCCAGCCGCCGAGGTGGTCCCCGAAGTGGTCAAGTCCGATAAAACCCAACACTAGCGGAGGGCCTGCGTCAGGGCCGCGGCTACTTTGGGCGCTTCGCAGCCCGTGGCTATGTGACCGCAATCGCCGCTCAACTCCACCATCGACGCCTTCAGCAAGGGCGCCCATTCGAGCGCCGACTTCGAGGCGTCGAGCCGGCCGAAGGTGCGATAGCCGATGCGGCAATCGCGGAGGATCTCGCCCGATTCCAGCTTGAGGTCGCCCAGGGAGGCGAATTTCTGCCCTGTATCTTGCGCGCCATCGGCGCGCGGCCTGTTAATGTATGGGGTGAGAAACGGTGAAGATCCGCGCCCGCAAATTTGACGGCCGCTGTGCCAGGCACAAGCGATACAACCCGGCCGTCGATGGCCTGGGCGGCATTCGCGGCGCATGTTCGCGATGCACCCTGTTGTCTGAAATATGGGAAGCCTCCCTGCGTTTGAATGGGCTGATCCGCAGTTTCTCCCCAAACCACGACGACCTGAAGCGTCCGGTGGAGAAGGCTCCGGCGGCGGACCCTCGACAGATGAGTTTGCTGGGCGAGTAGGGTGTGGGGCAAGGCAATCCTGCCTGCGGACACGCTTTCCAGCGTGTCCAGACGCCGGTTGGAAAGCCGTCCCCAGAGGGGACCCCAGCCAAGATTGGCTGCCCCACAAACCATGCTACGAAGACAGGGCGCGGACTACGATCCAGGATTTTTCGAACAGGCTCAGGCGGACGCGGTGGGAGAAGACGTCGTAATTGGTGGCTTCGATGC
>JADGNS010000982.1 GCA_017883355.1 Candidatus Solibacter sp. | reverse complement strand
CCCCTTGCCCGATCCCGATCCGGCCCGGCCGGCGCCGCCGCCCGCGCGGGTGGACTACGCGCGCATCGCTAGCGACCTGCGCACGCCGGAGCAAGTATTCGCCGCGCTGCGCGCCACTTCCCGCCGCCGCACCTCGCTGCGCGATATCGATGCCCCGCGCACGGCGCTGGAGCGCGACCTGGTGGCCTTGTGGGCCGAACTGCTCAACGTGGAGGCCGTGGGCATTCATGAGAACTTCTTCGAACTCGGCGGCCACTCGCTGCTCGCCGTGCAACTGCTCTCGCGCGTGCGCCAGATCTACGCAGTGGATCTCTCGCTGGAGGTAGTCTACTCTGGTGAGTTCATGGTGGCGGAACTGGCCAAGGCGATTGAGCTCAAGGAAATGGAACAGGCGGGCGGTGACTATCGCGAGTTGCTGGACGAACTCGAGGGTCTGAGCGACGCGGAAGTGCGCGCCCTCCTGGCCGAAGAGCAGGATGCCACCTGACGCATGCGGATCCTGTTAACCGCCAATGCCAGCTATGTGCCGCCGCGCGGCGGCGCCACGCGCAGCAACCTCATCTGGGTGGATCAGATGGCCGGCGCCGGCCACGCCTGCCGCATCGTCTGCGGGGCCTCCGGCGAGGGCGCCGAGTTGCGCTTTCACGCTTCCATCGCGGTGTTCGCCGTGGAAGATCCCTCGCGCCGCATACAGGTGCTGCGCCAGCAGATTCGCGAGTTCCAGCCCGATTGGGTGCTGGTGTCGAGCGAAGATCTGGGACACGGACTGTTGCGCGAAGCCCAGCACTCGGCCCGCGGGCGCGTCGTCTACCTGGCCCACACGCCGCAGTTTTTCCCCTTCGGACCGGCCAGTTGGAATCCCGACCGCGAAGCCGCGGCGCTGGTGGCCGAGGCCGCCGGCGTGGTGGCCATCGGCCATCATATGGCCTATTACATCGCGCTCTCCGTGGGCCGGGAAGCGGCGGTGATTCACCCGCCCATCTACGGCGCCGGGCCGTTCGCCGATTACGGCAATTTCGACGCCGGGTTGGTCACCATGATCAATCCGTGCGCCGTCAAGGGACTGCCCATCTTTCTCGAAACCGCCGCGCGCCTTCCGGAGATCGAATTCGGCGTGGTGCCGGGTTGGGGCACTACAGGCGACGACCGCCATGCACTGGAGCGTCTGCCCAATGTGCGCTTCCTGCCCAACGCGCGCCATATCGATGAAGTGCTGGCGCGCACCCGTGTGCTGCTCATGCCGTCGCTGTGGTACGAGGGCTTCGGGCTGATCGTCATGGAGAGCATGCTGCGCGGCATCCCCGTGGTGGCCAGCGATTCCGGCGGCCTGGTGGAAGCCAAGCACGGCACCGGGTACATCATCGGGGTGAACACCATCGAACACTACCTGCCGGTGTTCGACGAGCACGCCATGCCGCGCCCCGTGGTCCGAGAGAACGACCCCGCGCCTTGGGTGGCCGCGATTCGCGAGTTGCTCACCGATCGCGCGGCCTACCAGCGGGAATCGCTCGCCTCGCGTGCGGTGGCGCAACGCTTCGTCGGCGCGTTGGATGCGGCGGGGATGGAGCGCTATCTGACCTCGCTCCACGCCCGGCCCGACGGGCGGCCCGGCCACGCTACCATCGAATCGCTCTCCCCCGAGAGGCGCGCCCTGCTCCTAGAGCGCCTGCGCAAACGCAAGGCGGTGGGATAAGTGCGCATGCCAGCCCACCGGTGGGGCAGGTGGGGTACCCGCTGGGTCCGCCTGCCGCTGGGACTGCCGATCGCAGAGCTCTGCATTCGTCGTGGGGCGGGCAATTTTGCCCGCAGCCGCCTTTTAGGCGGCGCTTTCCGGCGATGCGCGACTCTCCGCACTCGCCAGACGCCGGCTGAAAAGCCGGCGGCAGCCAGGATTGGCTGCCCCACTGAGATGCACACAGCAGCATGAGTTAGATGTCGTAATAAAGTGCGAACTCGTAGGGGTGCGGGCGCAAGCGCACCGCCTCCGCCTCGTTCTTTCGTTTGTAATCGATGAAGGTCTCGATCAGTTCCTCGGTGAAGACGTCGCCGCGCATCAGGAAACCGTGGTCGTCTTCCAGGCAGCTCAGCGCTTCGTCGAGCGAACCGGGCATCGAGGGCACGCTCTTCATCTCTTCAGGCGAGAGATCGTAGATGTCCTTGTCGAGCGGTTCGCCGGGGTTGATGCGGTTCTGCACTCCGTCCAGGCCCGCCATCAGCATCGCGGCAAACGCCAGATAAGGGTTCGCCGATGGGTCCGGCGGCCGGAACTCCACGCGTTTTGCCTTGGGGCTGGCCGAGTACATCGGGATGCGCACCGCCGCGCTGCGGTTGCGCCGCGAGTACGCCAGGTTCACCGGCGCTTCGTAGCCCGGTACCAGCCGCTTGTAGCTGTTGGTGGTGGGCGCGATGATGGCCGAAAGCGCCCGCGCGTGCTTCAGCAGGCCGCCGATATAGTACAGCGCCATCTGGCTGAGTCCGGCGTAGGAATCGCCGGCAAACAGCGGCTTGCCGCCATTCCACAGGCTCTGGTGGCAGTGCATGCCGCTGCCGTTGTCGCCGAAGAGCGGCTTCGGCATGAAGGTCACCGTCTTGCCGTACTGGTTGGCCACATTGCGGATGATGTACTTGTACAACATCATGTTGTCGGCGCTCTTCACCAGGGTGTCGTACTTCTGATCGATCTCGCACTGGCCGCCGGTGGCGACTTCGTGGTGGTGGCACTCGATGTCGAGCCCGCACTCGATCATGGTCTGCACCATCTCGCTACGCAGGTCCTGGTAGTGATCCGTGGGCGGGACCGGGAAGTAACCTTCCTTGTAGCGCGGCCGGTAACCCAGATTATTCTCGCGGCGTGCGGAGTTCCAGCGGCCCTCGTCGGCGTCGATGTGATAGAACCCCTCGTGCTGGTTCTGGTCGAAGCAGACATTGTCGAAGATGAAAAACTCCGCTTCCGCTCCGAAATACGAGGTGTCCGCCACGCCGCTGTTCTTCAGGTATAGCTCTGCC
>JADGNS010000981.1 GCA_017883355.1 Candidatus Solibacter sp. | reverse complement strand
GCGCACGAGCTGCGCAACCCGCTGGGAACGATCAAGGCGTCGGCGGAGATGTTGAATCAGCAGCTCAGCGCGGAGAACGAGGTGGCGCGCGAAGTGGCGGGGTTCATTTCCACCGAAGTGGACCGTACCAATTCGCTGGTCACGCGATTTCTGCAATTCGCGCGCCCGCTGAAGCTGCGCCTGGAGACGGCGGACCTGGCGCAGTTGCTGGACCGGGCGATCGCGGAAGCGGAGCGGGAGGCGCCGGGGATCGCGGTCTACCGCAACTACGCGCTGGAGATTCCGCCCTTCCCCCTGGATGCGGAGTTGATGGAGCGGGTGTTCTACAACCTGGTGCTGAATGCGGCGCAGGCCACGGCCAGCGGGGGCGCGATCACGGTGAAGACGCGCGCCGAAGGACGGGTTGCCGAGATCGCGGTGATCGACCGCGGAGTGGGCATCGGCGCGGCGCAGATGAAGGATATTTTCAATCCGTTTTTCACTACCAAGCCGGAAGGAGTGGGGCTGGGTCTGGCGATTGTCGCCAAGATCGTGGACGAGCACGGCGGTAAGATAGCAGTGGAGAGCGAACCCGGCAAAGGCAGCATCTTCTGTGTCTCGCTGCCCATGGATCCGGCGCCCTCGCCACCCGCCGCATGAAGAAACGCATCCTGGTTGTCGAAGACGAAGAGAAACTCCGCCGCGTACTGGAATTGCAACTGATGTCCGCCGGGTTCGACGTGGACAAAGCGGCCACCGCCGAGGAGGGATTGAAGCTGGTGGACCGCGCCGCCATGGTGCTGACCGATCTCAAGCTGCCGCGGATGGACGGGCAGGAGTTCCTGGGGCTGATCCGGCGGCAGAACGCGCAGGTGCCGGTAGTCATGATGACGGCGTACGGCAGCGTGGAAACGGCGGTGGAAGCCATGAAGGCGGGCGCCACGGATTTCCTGCTCAAGCCGTTTTCCCTGGACCACCTGATGCAGGTGGTCCATAAGGCGCTGGAAGTGCGCGCGCTGCGCGACGAGAATCGCCAGCTCAAGGCGGAGCTGGGGCGGCGCTACGAGTTCGACAACATCATCGGGCGGAGCGAGGCGATGCAGGAGATTTTCGCGGCCATCGAGCGGGTGGGCCCGACGCGCGCCACGGTGCTGTTGACGGGCGAAAGCGGCGTGGGCAAGGATCTGATCGCGCGCGCGATTCACTTTCACTCGCCGCGCAAGGACCGTCCGCTGGTGAAGATCAACTGCTCGGCCTTGCCGGAGAATCTGATGGAGAGCGAACTCTTCGGCTACGAAAAGGGCGCATTCACGGGCGCGCAGACGACCAAGCCGGGCAAGTTCGAGCAGGCGGACACGGGGACGGTATTTCTGGACGAAATCGGCGATGTGCCGGCGGCGATTCAGGTGAAGCTGCTGCGGGTCTTGCAGGAGCGCGAGTTCGAGCGGTTGGGGAGCAATGTGACGCGGCACATCGATATACGCCTGGTGGCGGCGACCAACCAGGATCTGCGCGCCGCGCTGGAACAGGGGACATTTCGCGAGGACCTCTACTACCGGTTGAACGTGGTGCCGCTGAATATTCCGCCGTTGCGCGAACGCAAGGTGGACATTCCGTCGTTGGCCAATCACTTCGTGAGCAAGCTGGCGCCGGAGACGGGGTGCCGGGTGGAGGCGATTACCGAGGCGGCGATGGAAAAGCTGGTGGCGTATCACTGGCCGGGCAATGTGAGAGAGCTGGAGAACGTGATCGAGCGCAGCCTGGTGATGGCTACGGGGACCGAGTTGGATGCGGGCGACATCAAACTGGAGAGCGCGCCGCGGCCGAAGGCGCAGGGCGATGCGCATTTCCTGCCGGAAGGCCTGAGTCTGGATCAATACGAGCAGGACATCATTAGGGAAGCGCTGCGGCGGGCCGATGGGAATAAGAGTCAGGCGGCGCGGCTGTTGGGGCTGACGAGAAATGCGCTGCGGTACAGGTTGACGCAGATGGGGCTAGAGAGCTGAGGGGGGCGACGCTTCGTGTCGGTTATGCCGCTGGCGCCTCGATGTAGTCTGCTTGCGTGGTCGGTTCGGGTATCGGGTCGCCGTCCTCGCGCATGGCTTCCAAGTGCATCAGAATTGCGCCGCGCATGAGTTCCGCGGTTTCCGCAAGAGTGAAACCGCCCGCGATACAGCCGGGCAGGTCCGGCGCGTACGCACTGTATCCGGTGGCCGTTTTTTCGTAGATGATCAGATACTTCATCGCGTCAATCCCGCCTGTTCCAGAATGCTCTTGAGGGTTTTGGGCGCAGCGTCCAGCGAAGGATGGCCGGCAATCGTTACCTTGCCCGGCTTGGTTGGATGCTTGTACTGCCGATGACTTCCGCGCTGAGTGACCATCTGCCAGCCATCTGCTTCAACCATCTTGACTATATCCCTGAACTTCAAGTCTTCAACTTTCTGTTCCTACTCGCAACAAGGCCCTTGCAGCGTTTCGTCCTTCATAAATCATAATCCATGTGGCGAGCGGCAGGGCTGGAGTCTTGTGCCACGGGTTAAGATGGCGTTTATGCTCACCGATCGGCGGTCGTATCAGGCGCTGGAAGCGCACTACCAACAGATTAGAGAGCGGAAGCTGCAAGAGCTTTTCGACGAAGATGCGGGGCGCGGCGAGCGGATGCGTGCGGAAGCGGCGGGGCTGTATCTGGACTATTCGAAGAACCGGATCACGGACGATACGGTGCGCCTGCTGATCGGGCTGGCGGAAGAGTGCGGACTGCGGAAGCGCATCGACGCGATGTTCCGGGGCGAGCCGATCAACTCCACCGAGGGGCGGAGTGTGCTGCACACCGCTTTGCGCGCGCCGCGGGGACAATCGCTGGCGGCGGCGAGGGTGCCGGAGGCGGGCGAACCGGTGCACCAGGTGCTGGAGCACATGGCGGAGTTCGCCAATCAGTTGCGGGCGGGCGAGTGGCTCGGGTTTACCGGGAAGCCGATCCGCAACATCGTGAACATCGGCATCGGCGGCAGCGATCTGGGACCGGTGATG
>JADGNS010000980.1 GCA_017883355.1 Candidatus Solibacter sp. | reverse complement strand
GGAGTGCGTCACGCGGAGGCCCAGTGCCTCCAGGCGCTCGTCCACGGCGTCGGCAATCGCCTGGATCTGCCGCGGATTGGTCCCGCTGCACATCACAAAATAGTCAGTGAACGCTCCCGAATCTTTTTCCAGTTCGAGGACTGTAACATCATCAGCTTGTTTATCTTGACAGGCGAGGATGGCTTCATTCACCTGGAATTTGAGGTCGTTCTTTTTCTTCATACAGATATTGATTGTAACCCGCCCCGCAGTAGGGACGCGCTTGCCGCGACCACCACAACCCACCCAGCGACGGACGCGCTCGTCGGTCCAGCCGAGCGATGCTCGGCAGCGCCACTCGCATCCGCAACCTCCGAACCGGGCGCCCCAGGCTTTCTACTTGTCCAGTCGCTGCCGCCGATACAGTCCGTGTTTCCGCACATAATCCGCCACTCGCGGATCCAGCCATCGTCCGAGTGGCTTGCCTTGCGCCGCCGCGGCCCGAATCGCCGTCGCGGAGACGCTCTGATGAACCCCTTCCAGCAAGTGCAGCATGACCCCGGGAAGGACGAGATCGCCTTTTGCTGGCTGCTTATGAAAGGGACGAGTCACCGCCGCCGGAGGCCGCAAATCTTCCGGCAACGACTCGGCCACGTCCCGCAACGAATATCCGGGACGGCTGGCCACGATGAAATCGCATTCCGCCAAAAGCGCCCGCGCCTCGCGCCATTTCGCAATGTCGCGGAAGGCGTCCATTCCGATCAGAAAAAAAAGGCGGTCCGATTTTTTGAGAGTCTGTTTCAGGCGTCGAACTGTATCGATCGAATAATTGACGGCTGCGGAGCTTCGTTCCGCTGGACGGCCGAGGGCGGCCGTCCCTACGTGTGGTGGCGCAGACTCTGGCGCCTCCAGCAGCGACGGCACGAATCCCCGTTCGTCCTGCGTTCCAAGCGCCACCATGGCATAACGATGGATGAACGCGGTGAGCGGCTGTTTCTGTTTGTGCGGAGGAACATTCGCCGGCACAAACAGCACCTGCCGCAGAGAGTAGCGGCTGGCGGCCGCCTGCGCCAGTGCCAGGTGTCCGCGATGGATAGGATCGAAGCTGCCGCCGAAAAGGCCGATATTCATTCCGATATTCTCTGCTATGCCCCGTTAGTTTCGTCGTTTGCCGGTCAATGTTGCAAGTCCTGTTGCAAGACTATGTTCCCCGCTCGCCTTTTTGTACCAGCGGGTTTTGCGATTAGCGGCATCTGAGATTAGGCTGTGGACAAGGCTTTTCCTTCTCTCTACATTGCCCCCAGGTTGTGCCTGGCAGGTGTACCTCTGGCCACTGTGCCGCCAGGAAACTGCGGTGGACTGGCGTAACTCGCTCTGCTCGCGGCCTGCGCATAGCATGAGCCCATGCGAATGAAGCTCCCCCTCATCCGCAGTTTGGTCGTAGCTCCGTCGCGGGCTCCAATACTGCGCTACGGAGTCGCACTCCTCAGCACCGTCCTTGCGCTGATCCCAACCTTGTTTTTCTCCGATATCGCGGAGAGCCGCCTGGTCGTGTTCGCCGTCGCGGTGATGGTCAGTGCCTGGTACGGAGGATGGAAGCCCGGACTCGCCGCTACCTCCTTTGCGCTCACCGTCAGCGCCTACTATTCGCTCACCGGAGAACAGACTCCAAGCGAGTATCGCAAGGCGATCGCGCACCTCGCCTTGTTCTTCGCCGTGGCCCTGCTGATCTGCTGGTTCAACGCCGCCCTCCGCGCTGCCCAGGAGAGCCTGCGCCGGTCCGAGAGCAACTTTCGCTCGCTGGTGATGAACGCGCCTTACGGCATCTGCCGCTGCGACGCCCTCGGAATGCTCCAGGACGCAAACCCCGCGCTGGTGGCTATGTTTGGTTATGCCAGCGCCGCCGAGCTCACGGGCAGACATCTGGGAAGCCTGTACGCCGATGCCCAGCAATGGTTTCAAACCGCCGATTACTTTCACGCCCGTAAGGAATTTAACAACCTGACCATGGAGTGCGTGCGCAAGGATGGCGCAGCCATCGTGGCGCGCATTTCCGGGCGCTCGATTCCGAACGGCAAAGCCGGGGGCACCTTCGAGATTTTTATGGAAGACGTTACCGAAACCCGCATGCTGGAACTGCAACTCCGTCAGGCCCAGAAGATGGAAGCGATCGGGCGCCTCGCCGGCGGCATCGCCCACGACTTCAACAACCTGCTGATGGTGATCTCCGGCTACTCCGAGTTTCTGCTCGAACGTCTTGGGCCCGATCCCTTGCTGCGGGGGCCGGCGCAGGAAATCTCCAATGCCACGCAGCGCGCCACTTCGTTGACCCGGCAATTGCTGGCCTTCAGCCGCAAACAGATGCTGGCCCCCAAGGTGCTCGACCTGAACGAGGTGGTGGCCGAGAACCTGAAAATGCTCACCCGCATGATCGGCGAGGATATCGATCTTGTGATGGTCCCAGGCTCCGCGCTCGGCGCGGTCCGAGCCGATCCCGGCCAGATCGATCAGGTCATCATGAACCTTGCCGTGAACGCTCGCGACGCCATGCCGCAGGGCGGCAAGCTCACCATCGAGACCGCCAACGTAACCCTCGACGAAACCTTCACGCGCACTCACACCCCGCTCACCGCAGGCGACTACGTCATGCTCGCCATCAGCGACACCGGCGTCGGCATGGACAGCGAAACCCAGTCGCACATCTTCGAGCCTTTCTTCACCACCAAAGGCACCAAGGGCACCGGCCTCGGCCTCTCCACGGTGTACGGCATCGTGAAACAAAGTGGCGGCTATATCTTCGTCGACAGCCAGCCGCAACGCGGCACCGCCTTCCGTGCCTATTTTCCGCGAGTCGATGGCCGCGAAGACGCCGCCGCCGCGCAGGACTCTCTCGGCCTTCCCCGCGCCGATCGTGGGCAGGAGACTATCCTCCTCGTCGAAGATGAAACCAACCTCCGCCGTCTCGCCCGCCAGTATCTGGAAACGCAGGGCTACAAGATCCTCGAAGCCGAAGACGGCGCCGCGGCTCTGCA
>JADGNS010000088.1 GCA_017883355.1 Candidatus Solibacter sp. | reverse complement strand
AGTCGCTCCGGCGAGATAGAGGTTGCCTGCGGCGTCCACTGCCAGATCGCTCGGCTGGTGAGCCGAGCGTGGCATGTTGTGGAGGAATATGACTTCAACGCAGAGACGCAGAGAGCGCGGAGATAAGCGCGGAGAAAACCGGGAACACGTTCGCTGGGGGGCGCACGGGGCTCACTACATCACTTTGGTTTTCTCTGCGTTTCCCTCTGCGTTCTCTGCGTTTCTGCGTTGAATGGATCGCTTCCCTCGACGAGCAATTGCGACACCTCGCGGTAGAGCCGCTGGGTCAATTCCGTGCGGTCGGCAGCATCCAGGCCCATCGTAGGGATGGGGTCGCCCACGCGCAGCACCACCTTGCCGCTGCGCAGATGGATCGAACCCATCGGCAGCAGTTCCCGCATACCAACGATGGCCACCGGCACCACCGGCACTCCGGCCTTGATGGCGATGTACGCCGGGCCTTCTTTGAACTCGTGCAACCCCTCTGCCGAGCGGCCGCCTTCCGGAAAGTTCAAGACGCTGATGCCCCGCCCGCCGATGATGCGCGCTGCTTCCTGCATGCTCTTCAAGGAGGCGCGCGGGCTGCTGCGGTCCACCGGGAGATGTCCGGCGCGTTGCAGATGCGTGCCCAGAAACGGGATGCCGAATAGCCCTTTCTTGGCAAAAAAGCGGAACTGCTGCGGCAGCGAAGCCAAGAGCGCCGGAATGTCCAGAAAGCTGCCGTGGTTGGCCACAAACACGTAAGCGCCGTGCGGATCCAGCTTTCCCAGCCCTTCTACGCGCACTCGAACGAAGCAGACCGCCAGCAGCATTCGGGCCCACGCGCGCGCCAGCCTGTGCTGCGAATTCCCCGTGTGGTCGAAGAAGGAATCGATCAGGGAGAGAGTTCCCATGACGATGGTGCAGAGCGCGATCAGGGGTGTGGAGAAGAACAGGGAGCGGGCGAGACTCATCGTCTCGCCCACTATACCACCAGCATTTCCCGCGCCTCCGCCACCAGAAACAGAGAACCTGTGATGAAAATGACGTCCTCCGCCGTAGCGTCCCGCACCATCGCCAGTGCATCGCGCAGATTCGCGGCGGTGCGGAGATCGGGGTGCTCCACCACCTGCCGGATGGACTCGGGGGCAAGCGCCCGCGCCTGGTGCGGAGCCGTGACGATCACCTGTTGCGCATGCGGGAAGAGGATTCCGCCGATTTCGTCGATGGCTTTGTCGCGCATCGCCCCATAGATCAGGCGCACGCGCCGGCCGGCATAAAAGCGCGCGATGTAGGCCCCTAGCGCCCTCGCCCCGGCGGGATTATGGGCGCCATCCAGGATGATCTCGGGGTGAACGGAGGCGAGCTCCAGGCGTCCAGGCCAGCGCGTCTGCGCAATCCCCGCGATGATTTCCGGTTCGGAAATCCCCAGCCGCGTGAGCGCCACACTGGCGGTGGCGGCATTCTCCACCTGGTGCTCGCCGGCCAGCGGACACACAATTCGCAGATCGAGCTCGCCAGAGAGTAGAAACCGGCTGCCGCGCGCGTCGAGTTGCAGATCTTCGATGCTCCACGCCTCCGTGCGCGCCACCGAAATCGAGAGTTGCGCGGCGCGCAGTTCCAGCACCGCGGCCGCTTCGCTGCGCTGCCGCGCAAAGACCGCCGGCACGCCCGCCTTGAGAATTCCCGCCTTCTCGCCCGCGATGGCTTCCAGACTGCGTCCCAGAAACGTCTCGTGATCGAAATCGATGGGCGTGATCACGCACAACTCCGGTGTCACGATATTGGTGGCGTCCAGGCGCCCGCCGAGCCCCACCTCCAACACCACCATGTCCACCTCTTCTTCGGCGAAGACCACCAGAGCCATGGCGGTCACGGTTTCAAAGTACGTGGTGTGCAGGTCGATCGCGCCCTCGGCCAACAGTTGCTCCACGGCGGCATGCACGCGTTCGAAAGCGTTGGCGAAGCGCCCGGCGGAAATCGGCCGGCCATCGATCTGGATACGCTCGGTAGGCTCGGCCAGGTGGGGCGAGGTAAAGAGTCCCGTCCGCCGCCCCGCCGCGCGCACCGCCGAAGCGATCATGGCGCAGGTGGAGCCTTTTCCATTGGTGCCGGCGACGTGGACGAAGCGCAGGCGGTCCTGCGGCCGGCCCAGAGCTTCCAGCACTTGCGTGATGCGCTGGAGGCCGAGTTTGGCGGTCTTGATTTCGTTGCCCAGCGCGTATAGGAACTGAACCGAATCGGGGTAATTCACTTAGGACTCCGTTTCATTCGGAGGGCCATTCAACGCAGAGACGCAGAGAGCGCAGAGGAAAGCGCAGAGAAAACCAAAAACAGGCATGCTCAATCCACAAAGAAGCGCAGCGCCGTGGCCACGTATTGTTTCAGCTCCAGGCGCGGCACCACGGCGTCCAGCAGGCCGTGTTTGAGCAGAAATTCGCTGCGCTGGAAGCCTTCGGGGAGTTTCTGCCGGATGGTTTGCTCGATGACGCGCGGCCCCGCGAAGCCGATCAGCGCGCCCGGTTCGGCGAGGTTGAGGTCGCCCAGCATGGCGTAGCTGGCGGTGACTCCGCCGGTGGTCGGGTCGGTCAGAATGCTGATGAAGGGCAGGCGCGCTTCGTCGAGGCGCATCAGGCCGGAGGAGATCTTGGCCATTTGCATCAGGCTGACCGCGCCCTCCTGCATGCGTGCCCCGCCCGACGCGGAGACGATCAGCAAGGGCTGGCGGTTTGCAATCGAGCGCTCGATGGCGCGCATGATCATTTCCCCTACCACCGAACCCATGCTGCCGCCGATAAAGCGCGGTTCCATGGCGCAGATCTGTACCGCCCGGCCGGCGAGGCGGCCTGCGGCGGCGATCATGGCGTCGCCCAGTTTGGTGGCCTGCTGCATGCTCAGCAGGCGCTCGCTGTACGGCTTGCTGTCCACGAAACCCAGCGGGTCGCTGGAGCGCAGCTCGGTATCGTGGCGCGTGAACTCGCCCTCGTCGAACAGCAGTTTCAGACGCGTGACCGCATCGATGCGGCTGTGCGCGCCGCACTTGGGGCAGACGTTCCAGTTGGTCTCCAGGTCCTTCTTCCAGATGATCTGGCGGCAGCCTTCGCACTTCTGCCACAGACCTTCGGTCCGGACCTTGCGATCCTTATCATCCAATTTGGGGAGTTTGCCGTCGTCCCCTTTGTCGCGCTTGAACCAGGACATCCAGGCCCTACGTTAACGCGAGAGGGGACGCCGGAGCAAATGTGAGCAATACCACTACCGCGGGTAGGGATGGCCGCGCAGGGTCGCGAAGGCGCGGTAGATCTGCTCGGCCAGCATGGCGCGCGCCAATTCGTGGGGGAACGTCAGGGCGGAGAGCGATACCAGTTGGTCGGCGCGCGCCGCCCATCCGGCGGGCAGGCCGTCGTGGCCGCCGACGAGGAAAACCAGGTCGCGGCCCTCCATTTCGGATTTCGCCATCAGCCTGGCGAATCCCGCGGAGTCCATCGGCTTGCCGGCGGGGTCGAGGAAGATCTTGCGGGCGGAGGGATGCTTGTCCCAGAGATCGATTCGGTCGGGACGGATTTCGCGCATTTCACACGGGGAGTAGCGGGCGGCGCGCCCCAGGAAATCCGCCGCAATGGCGTTGGCGTGGGGGTCCTTCGGCTTGCCGATGAAGTAGAGGAAGATCTTCACTCGGGCGGAATTGGCACGTTCTTGCCGGTGCGCCAGAGGCGTTCCAGATCGTAATACGCACGCGCTTTCTCGGAAAAAATGTGCACCAGCAGGTCGCCGTAGTCGGCCAGCACCCATTCGGACTGGTTGTAGCCTTCCAGGCTATTGGGCAGTTCGCGCGCTTTCCTTTTCAACTGAATGCCGATCTCGTCGGAGATCGCCTGGATCTGCCTGGAGTTGGAACCGGTGCAAATCACGAAATAATCGGCGAACGAGGTGATGCCGGTCAGGTCCAAAACCTTGATGTCGGTGGCTTGCTTGGCTTCCGCGGCGCGCACGGCAATCAGCCAAGTGGGGGTTTCGATTTGAGTCTCAGCGGTTGGGTTCACTTCACTCTTGGTCAGACAATACTCCTGTCCGTATCGTACCAGACCCGAGTTTGTCGATTTCTTGAGAAATCCGGGCACGACGGGAGACTACTCCTCAGGAACAGGTGGGACAGACCATCGCCTTTTGTGGTCTGTCACGCTTCGCAAAACCACGATGGCCTTCACCCGCAGACACCTCCCTCATTGGATTCCAGAGGAAACCGCTCTTTTCGTGACGTGGCGACTTGCCGGATCCCTTCCATCTCAAGGGGAGACAGACGACACAAACCGATCGTCTGTCCCACCTTCCTTCCTTTCGCAAGACGAGCGACTCGACCGCGTGCGATCCGGTCCCGTCTGGTTGCAGGACTCGCGAGTCGCGAGCGTGGTCGTAAACGCCCTCCTGCATGGTGAGACGGCTCGCCGGTTCTACGAACTCCACGCATGGGTGGTCATGCCCAATCACGTGCACGCGATCTTCCAGCCGCGTACCGCAATGCCCACAATCATGCGATGGCTCAAGGGGAGAACCGGCCGCGTGGCCAACCAGATTCTGGGTCGCACCGGTGCGCCTTTCTGGCAAGACGAGTCTTTCGACCACTGGGTGCGATCCGCTGACGAACTCTTGGACTTAATCGAATACGTGGAAAACAACCCGGTGAAGGCCGGTCTGGCCGAAGCTAAAGAGCAATGGCGATGGTCAAGCGCTGGCCGGATGACAGACGACAAAAGGCGATCGTCTGTCCCACTTTAGCGCTCTTTCCCGCGCGCCATCTTCGGGTAGGGCGTGTTCCACCCCTTCGCGTCCCACCACAAAATCTTATTCAGCGTTTCCGCCGGGGCGTCGTCGATCGCTTTGAAATTCATCGCCATGGATTGCTTTGCCGCCCACAACTGCCGCCCCGCGAGAGCGCTCACCGGCGGGTTCATCTCGTCCAGCGCCACCTTGGGCACCAGTTTTTCGTAGGGCGTCAGGTCACTCTTCGCCGTGAAGATGCTCGTCATGGCGCGCGCCGATTCCAGCGCACGGGTGCGCTGGGGGATGCGGAAGATCTCCTGGATGGTGCGGATCATGCTGGTGTGATTGTAGTGGTTGGAATCCACTGCATCGCGCCGTACGTGCGGTCCGATGGCGAGGCCGATCGTGCGGTGCCCATCCACGTGATCCACGCCATCCTGCGCATCGTCCTCGGTCACCAGGATGAGGCTGTTGGCCCAGATCTTGCTCTTCGTGATGCGTTCGACGATGCGGCCCAGCGCCAGGTCGTTGTCCGCCACCATGGCGCGCGGCCGCGGGACCTTGGGACTGGTGCCGTTGGTGTGGTCGCTGTTCAGCGAGATGATGCTGAGCTGCGGAATCTGGCCGCTGGCTTCGCGCTCGTCGAACTCGCGCAGGTACTCCTCGGCGCGAATCTGGTCGTTGATCGCGAGCGTTGGATAGGGATAGCTTTTGCTCGCGTACGGCGCCAATGCGGGTACGCCGCTGCGCGAGCCCACGATGCTCTGCCAGCGGTTTTCCCGGTAGGCATTCCAATATTCGGTCCAGCTCAGGTTGTCGGACTCATTCATGTCCACCGCGTTCTGCTTCACCGGGTCCCAGCGGGCGGCCAGTTGGAATTCGCCGTAGATGCGCACGCTGAGCGGCCTGGCGGCGGCCTGCCAAAAGAAGCCGGTGGGCGCCACCACCAGGGCGTCGGCCATGTTAAAGGCGTAGCCGCGCGGCGAGGCGGCAAAGGCGCGCTCCACGTAGTCGCTGACGAAGCCCTGCATCAGCCACTGGTGGCCATCGAAGCTGATGGCGCCGCCGGTGTGGAAGTTGTCCAGCACCACGAACTTTTCGGCCAGCGCGTGATGATTTGGGGTGATGTCGCGGCCGTACATCACCAGTTTGGGATCGCCGTTGGCCTTGGCGATATCGCCCAACACCTGGTCGTACGTGCGGTTCTCCTTGACGATCAGAAACACGTGCTGGATGCCCAGGGAGGTGAGGTTGGCGATGCCGCCGGCGGGCTCGAAGCGCGGGCTGTTGGCGGCGCGCACTTCCCGTGTGCCCGCGGCCAGTTGCGCCGGCGTGGGCGCTGGAATCCGCTCCAGCGATCCTTCATAGACCCGCGAGTTGAATGCGCCTTTCTTGTTGTCGGTGTTGCCCACGCCCTTGATATTCAGCACGCGCAGCGAGCCATCGGCGGCGAGCGCGACCGTCGATGGGAACCACGCGGTGGGAACGGCGCCGGCCACCCGCCATTTGCCGCCACTCTCGCGCAACACCGCGATCGCATTATTCCCGCCGCAGGCCACGTAGAGCGTCTTGCCATCGGCGGAGAAGGCCAGAGAGACCGGCTGGCTGCCCAGCGCGGCTTCCGGGAACGTGGGAACCTTGACGTCGCTGCGCGCCAGGGTGGTACTATCCAGAATCGAAACCGAATCGCCATGCCCGTTGGCCACGGCGACCAGCTTGCCCTCCGGGCCGGCGGCGAGTTGCGAAGGCGCCAGCCCCACCGTCACCTCCCGTACTCGGCCCTCCTGCATGTCCACGATGCTGACCGTGCCGGAGGTGGAGGCGCCGGTCACCGGGTCCGTGACCACGCGCGACCCCGACGACGGCGCCACCGTGTCAGCCGGTCCGGCGCGCCGGCCCGCGCGATTGGAGACGAACACCGATCCCTGGGCCACCGCCACTCCGAACGGCGCCATGCCGACATTGATCTCCTTGCGCAGTTCCAGCGTATCGGCGTCGATGATGGCCAGCGTATTGCTGCGGCTGAATGCCACGTAGGCGAACCGTCCGTCCGGCGAAAAGGCGATCCCTGTGGGCAGCGGATGGCCGTTGAGCCCGATGCGGGTGGTTTCCCCCGGCATCCCGACTGCGGAGATTTTAGTGATCAGGATACTGTCGGGCCCGTTGCGCGCCGTCTCGCTGGCCCAGAGTTCGCGGTCTCCGGGGCGGAACGCGATTCCCGCGTAAGAGGTGGTCCGCGTGGCGATCTCCGCTACCTTCGTGCCCGTGGAGCCATCCAGCAGCAGGATGCTGCGCGTGTTGAGAATCGCCAGGACGCGCCGTTGGGAATCGTATGTCATATCCACCGGGCGGCCGGGGATCACCGTCTGCTCGCCCCACGGGCGCAGTAGTTGATTGGGCGGGAGCAGAAAGAATCCGCCGGGCTGCCTGCCGATGGCGACGCTGCTCTTGAGTACCGGAAAGATGCCGGTTTGCTGGGCCAGCAAGGCGGCGGCGGCCAGGGCGAAGGCGCAAAGAATAGGCTTACGCATGAAAGCATCATGTTAATCGCTGGCGATCACAATTGCATGAAGGCCTTGCCAGCGACTCGTGACCCCTGTAACCCCGGTCGCCATACGTACGCCAAATCAGTGTGGCGGTATAATAGGAACACATGCGTTTTCTCCCGGGCCTGATTTTCGTTGCGTGCGCTACCTGTGTGTTTGCACAGGCCGGGGACCCTCCCGAGGTACTGCGTGCCAAGGCCGGAATTGAACGCCTGCGCTCCCTGGTGGAGGCCGGTGTCGTCCCACGCCAGCAACTGGTCCGGGCCGAGACTGCCATGGCCGATGCCGAGGATGAGGCGCTGCTCCGCCGCACAGTTTACGGCAACGAACTCTCCGACGATCAGGCCGACGACATGCTCGCCGCCGCCGCGCGGCGCTTGGATCGGCGGAAGCAGGCGCTCGCCGAAGGGCGGAAACTCGTGGACAGCGGCGTGGCCTCGCTGTTTTCTTTGACGCCTTTGCTGGAGGAACTCGACGGGGCGCGCAAGGAACAGGACCTGGCCGAATCGCGCGCCCGCTTCACCCGTGAGCTGACGCAGATGGCGCGCGCCGAGGAACTGCTGGAAAGCAAGCTGAACCAGGACCCGCAGGAAGTCCACGAACTGGCCGACCGCTACGATGGCGATGGCATCTTCAACATGGGCACCTTCTCGCGCGTGGAACTGGATTTCGAAAAGCAGTTCGGCAAGCCCATGCCGGTCAGCGCCATGGGCGAGACCGCGGTCCACCGCTCCATGGGCTTCGACCACCGCGGACGCGTCGACGTGGCTATCCATCCCGATCAGCCCGAAGGCCG
This sequence comes from Candidatus Solibacter sp., assembly GCA_017883355.1. Classification (GTDB taxonomy): domain Bacteria; phylum Acidobacteriota; class Terriglobia; order Bryobacterales; family Bryobacteraceae; genus Solibacter. The sequence continues at coordinate 1,802 of JADGNS010000088.1, read as the reverse complement.
CTGGCTGCTGGAATACCTGGTGGAGAAACACATTCCCTACTTCGCCTTCCGCCAGGCAGTACCCGGAAGAGCCACCGGAGCGCATATTCACCTCGGTCCCATGAGCACGCACTTCAAACTCGGCGGATAATGTAAGCTTCATGACCGATCCAAAACTCCGCGTTCTGATCTCCGCCGAGAAGATCCAGAACCGCATCCGCGAACTAGGCGAAAAGATTTCCGCCGACTACCCCACCGGGAATCTGCACATGATCTGCATCCTCAAGGGGGCGGTTTTCTTCATGACCGACCTGGCGCGCGCCATGAAGCGCGATGTCCAGGTGGATTTCATGGGCATCTCCACCTACGGCAAAGGCAAAACCAGTTCCGGCGAAGTCAAGGTCACCAAAGATCTGGACATCTCGCTCGAGGGCGCCGACGTGCTGATTGTGGAAGACATTGTGGATAGCGGTGTAACGCTGAACTATCTGATGCACGTGCTGGATCAGCGCAGGCCGCACTCCATCCGTATCGCCGCCCTGATGGATAAGCCCGAGCGCCGTCTGCGGCCCGTCCACGTCAGCTACGTCGGCTTCGAAATCCCCGACGAGTTCGTGGTGGGTTACGGCCTGGACTACGCCGAGAAATATCGCAATCTCGACGACATCTGCGTGCTGGACGACCCCGGCGCGGCATAACGTGGCGTACGGCTCCGCCTTGTGCACCCGAGCGTTCTCGGACTTCTCACACGGGGCTAGTCCATCTATGTCACACTCGGAGTGTGCCAAAGAAGTTGACCAAACGAGCCCATGTCATCCTGCCCGTTGACCTTGTTTCCGACATCGACAAGCTCGTCGGCAAGCGCGGCCGCAGTGCATTTCTAACCGAGTTGGCGCAACGCGAGATCAAGCTCCGCCGCCAGCGCGAAGTCCTTCGGGAAACCGCCGGAGCATGGAAGGCCGAAAACCACCCGGAACTGGCGGAGGGATCTGCCGCGTGGGTGCGCCAAATCCGCGCCCTCGACACTCAGCGGTTTGAGGAACTCGAACGCCGCCGGGAAGGGAAATGACCTACCTGCTCGATTCGAGCGTTCTGATCGACGCCCTGAACGGCCGCAACGGCCGGCCCCAGCTTCTCACCCAGATCTCCCAGCAGGACATCCTGCTGGCCTGTTGCTCGGTCAACGTCACCGAGCTGTATATGGGCATGCGCACAGGCGAGGAGGCCAAGACGGACAAATTTTTGCGCAGTCTTGAGTTCTACTCCGTCACCTGGGAGATTGCCCAACTCGCCGGCAATCTGTTCCGCCAATGGCGGCGCAAGGGTCAGACTCCCGGTCTGGCCGATGTTACTATCGCCGCCGTGGCGCTTACCCATAAACTGGTGCTGGTCACAGACAACCATAAGCATTTCCCTATGCCCGAGCTGCGGCTCCTCCAGCTTCCCGACGCGCCCGGAACGAAATAACGTGCTCACCGCCATATTTGTAGTGGCGCGAATCGTCGCCAATCCGGTCTCTAACGTCTTCCAGAAACAACTGACGCAGCGCTCCGCGAATCCCCTTTTCATCATCGGCGCTACCGACGCGCTGCTGACACTGGGCGTTCTCCCGCTTTTGCTACTGGGTGCCGTGCCCCTCGAACTCGCGCCAGGGTTCTGGACCAACATGGTGATTTCCGCGTCGCTCGCCGTCGCCAGCAACGTGCTGCTGGTCTACGCGCTGCAATCGGCGGACCTCTCGGTCCTCGGCCCGATCAACGCCTACAAGTCGGTGATCAGCCTGGTGCTGGGAGTGTTCCTCCTGGGCGAGGTTCCGGCGCCGA
>JADGNS010000979.1 GCA_017883355.1 Candidatus Solibacter sp. | reverse complement strand
CCAGTGCGTCGCCGATGCCGTCCTCCTGGCCTGCTGCGACGGCACCCGGCCTGAGGACAGCGAGCGGCTGGTCATTGACATCATCCAGATCGGCATCGACCATTACGGGCTGATCCGCAACGGCCATCCCGGCTGGCCCGCGCACGGGGGCCACGGGTCTGGCCGCAAGTTCCCCATTGTCTTCGCCGGCGCCATGCTCGGCGACGAAGCTATGGCCAACATCAACCGGACCTTCCCCAAGGCCCAGTTCGGCGAGGACGAGCAGACTGCTTACGGCGATTGCTGGACCGGCGCCGAGGTCCTCTTCACCGGACACTCGGGCATCGACGAGGCCACCGGCATCGGCCGCGACTACGTCCGCGCCGGCAATCCCTGGGGACCTTACGAGCACCTGACCCCTGATCGGTGGTCCCCGGAGCAGTTCCGCAGCGACGCCTACCGCCGAGCCAACACCTCGACGTGCTTCGTCGCCCAGGCCCTCGTCCTGCGGACCATGAAGCTCGAAAAGGCCTGGAACCACGACGCCTTCTTCGACTACGTGGACCGCTGGATGTTCGAGGACGACAAGCCCTTCCGCATCGAGATCGCCAAGTACTGCAAGCCGCCCTACAACAAGGACGACTACCTTGACGAGAGCAAGGACTGGTTCCACGAGGGGTATGCCGACCAGCCCTGGGTCAAGCAATTGTGGACTAAGTACCGCCCGCTCTGCCCCGCTCCGACCGACGGCTGGAAGCAGAAGCACGACCACAGCTACTACCTGAACGCCGTGGAAAAGCAGCGGAAAAAGTAGGGCAGGCGTCTCACCTGCCCCGGCTGCGCTGGGAAGGCAGGCAAGACGCCTGCCCTACTCTTCCTCCTCCCAAGAGGTCCGTTCTATCCGATATATTCCCGCATCATCTTGAGATAGCGCTGGCAGATTACGCGCATCTCAGGATCGCCAGGATGCGTGTCCTGCTCGATGGAGGCAAAGCCGTTAAAGCCAACCTGCTTCAGGGTCGCAACGATGGCCTGGCAGTCCATCACTCCGTCGCCCATCGGCGGGAACAGCCGCATGCTGCCATCGATGTCGCGCATGTGCACATTCAGCAGGCGTCCTTTGAGTTTGTGGATGGCGATGGGGGGATACTCCTTCTGCAGCATGGCCCAGCCAACGTCAAGGTTGCAGCCCAGATCGGGGTCGTGGACGGCGTCCGATAAGCGCAGGAAAGAGGCGGCCTCCGGGATCAACGTATGGGTGTGGTTTTCGATCGAGAACTTCAGGCCATGTGATTTGGCCAGGGCGAGGCAGGCGCGGGCAATCTGCAGCTCGCCAGCTTTGGCGTCGCAATAGGAGGAGCCCCCTCCGTAGGCGACACGACCGTCAAGGGAGCCAGTTGGCGCCGGAACTGAGTAAAGAAAAGTGTCCGGCAGCTCGGGCTCAATAGCCCTACGATGCCCCAATTAAGGCTGGATGGGCGTGACGACTCGGTAGAGGCGGGTCGGTGCGGATGTGGCGCCTGGATCATTCAGCGTCACGATCCGCGTCGTCGGGTCTGCGGGTACGTCGTTGAGCCTGTGCCATATACCTGAGCCAAGATTGTCGAAATACTGCAGGGTATAAGCAATCCCTGCCATGGCGGTGAAGGAGAATTGCGGCTGCCCGGTTCCGGGGTCCACACGTTGGACACGCAATGTCAGGTTGCTCTGCGGATCGAGCGGATCCGTCCCGGCCAGATATTCCTGCAGGTTTGACATGCCGTCGCCGTCCGCGTCGTCTTGTGCCCGCGAATGGTCGCTAGCCAGTCCGATTGGATGCCCGAAGTGTTGAATCATCCATGAGTCCGGAATGCTATCGCCATCGCTGTCCACGCCCGCAACCGTCAGCGTAGCGGGTTGGCTGGCCGCCACGCCAGCGGGATTGCTGACAACGGCTTCATACGTGCCAGCCCGAGTTGGATCGACACCGCTCAGAGTGATGGAAGAATTCGTCGCGCCGGGCAACGGTGCGCCGTTAAAGTACCACTGGAAAACCATTGGGGTCGATCCTGCGGCGACGACGCGCAGCGTCACGTTGGCTCCGAGGGTGACAGACAGGCCAAAGGGCTGGACAGTAATGACCGGCGGCGCCAGAACGGAAACTGCGGCAGCGCGGCTGCAAATGGAACCGGCAGAATTGGTCACCCAGACTTGGTAAGAACCGGAATCCGTAGGCTGTGCGTTGAGGAACGTGAGACAGGTGTTTGTCGCGCCGGGCAAATCCACTCCGTTGAGCTGCCACTGGTAGGCCATCGGCAGGGAGCCCGCCGCCGCGACGCTGAGGGTAACACATGCTCCCGCCGTCACCATGGAGTCGTGAGGCTGACTGGTGATCACAGGCGGCGCGATGCTGGTTGGCTGGTTGATGCGTCCGGCAGTGGGGGGATCGGCCTTCCAATTCAGCGGGTCGTTCCCGTAGGCGCTGCCGACGCGGCGTTGCAGCGAGGCACCACCGCCCGCGGCCGCTTCGGGCCAGGGCGCCGTGATACCATAGTTGACGCGGTCCACGAGGATCTGAGGCACGAAGCCAGCATCGGGCGGCGGCGACGGCGCGTCCGGTTTGTAAAGTTCGATGCTTTCGCCCTCGTCGCTCAGCCGACCTTTGAATGGGCCAAAGACTGCGGTGCCGGAGTCCACGCCAAACCGGGCCTGGAAGGCCGCCAGCGCGGCTGGGTTGGCCACCGGATCAAAGTCCACCACCAGCAAATAACTTTGCGCGGCCATGATCGCCCCCGTCGGGAATGCAAAGTCAATGCCCCCGCCCAACTGCCAGGTGTTGGTAGGAAAATTGGGATCAAACAAGGAATCGCTGTTCGTCGAGAGATTATACAGTTCGACGAACTCTTCGTCCGGATTCTCTACCAGATTGGTGCCGACCACCGTTACTGGATGATACATCAGTTCGTTGATCACCACAGGACCCAGCTTCGGATAAGCGTTGGGCAGACCGGTGCCAGCGCGAAACTGGGCCAGCGTCGCGGGGCTGTCCATGCCGAAG
>JADGNS010000978.1 GCA_017883355.1 Candidatus Solibacter sp. | reverse complement strand
ATACTTTCGCCACGCCCAATCGCGTCGTTCCGCAGGCGCTGAAGGTGTCGGCGCAGGGCGGCACGGTGTCGGCGGAACTCCCGCCGCTTTCGGTTGCCACCCTACTGGTGAAGTTGGCGTAACTGAGGTGGGGCAGCCAATCCTGGCTGCGGACCCGCTTTCCAGCGGGTCCAGCCGGCTGAAAGCCGGCAGCCCCCCCGGACCCGCAATCCGCATGGCATGATGGATTGCATCCGCCACACGGCGTCGCGCCAGATATGCTGTCGTTGATCCAAGACCTCCGCTATTCCGCACGGCAACTCATCAAGAGTCCAGGATTCACCTTGACGGCGCTTCTCTCGCTGGCCCTCGGCATTGGAGCGACTACGGCCGTATTCAGCGTGATCTATGCCGCCCTGATGGACCCCTACCCCTTCCCCGCGGCGGACCGCATCGTGCGGATGTCGGTGAGCACCAAGGCTGGCTCCGTGGAAACGGTCAATTTGAACCCACCGCAGATTCAGCAACTGCGGCAAGTGCGCGCCATCGAGAACATGCTGGCGATGGACTATCATGCCATGACCATGACCGGCCACGACCTGCCGGAGAATGTGAACGTCATCGGCCTGACCTCCACCGGCTTCGTCGATCTGGGCGTGCCGCCGGTGCTGGGGAGGGGACTCTTGCCGTCGGATGCAATCGATGGGCAGGATCCGCAACCGGTGGCGGTGGTGTCCTACAAGTTCTGGCAGGAGCGTCTCGCTGCCGACCCGCGGGTGGTGGGCAAGACGCTGCAACTCGACCGCAAGAACTACGCGATCGTGGGCGTTGCCGCGCCGCGGTTCAAGTGGTACAGCGCGGATGTATATCTGCCGCTGAAGATGACCCTGGATCCGGGGCACATGTGCATCGTCGATTTCCGCCTGCGGCCAGGCGTGACCCACCAGGCCGCCGACGCCGCGCTCGCTCCGCTGCTGGACCAGTTCGCCAGGGAAATGCCGAAGCAGTTCCCGGAACATTTCAAGGTGAAGGTAGAGGGGCTCAACGAGTGGGTTGTCCGCGGCATGAGCGGGACCCTGTATCTCCTCCTTGGCGCCGTGGCCCTGCTGCTGGCGATTGGGTGCGGCAACGTCTCGATTCTGCTGCTGGCGCAGGGCACCGCACGGCAGCACGAGTTCGCGGTGCGCGCCGCGGTCGGAGCCCACAGCCACCGTATTATGCGTCAGTTGCTAACCGAGTCGATGCTGTTGGCGGCGATCGGCGTGGTGCTGGGCGTGTGGGCGTCTTACGGAATATTGGCCGGCATTCAAACGGTCTTGCCCCGGTTCGCCTTCGCGCCCGAGGTCCTCATCCGCATCAATCTTCCCGTGCTCGTCTTCAGCGCCGGTGTGGCGCTGGCCACAGTGGTTCTGTTTGGACTGTGGCCTGCGCTGCACCTGTCGCGGACGCAGGTGGGCCAGATTATGGTGTCGAACACGCGCCGCGTGGCGGGTAGCGTGCGAGGCCGCAGAGCGCACAACGCGTTGATCGCCGGACAGATCGCGCTGACCCTCGTGCTGCTGGCCGGGGCGGGTTCGGCGATGAAGGGCTTCCTGCGCTTGATGCACACGCCGTTGGGCTACGATCCCCACCACGTGATGTCGGTATCCATTCCGCTGCACGAGAACTCGTACACCACGTGGGCTGCGCGCGGAGCATATTTCGAGCAACTGCGCGCCAAGGTGGCGGAAACGCCTGGCGTGACCATGGCGGCGATCTCCAGCAACGCGACGCCGCCCCGGAATGGTTGGTATACGCGGTTTGAGATTCTAGGCAAGCCGGCGGTGGAGCAGCAGAAGGGGTCGGTCAATCAGATCGGCCCGGGGTACTTTGCCGTGCTGCGAATTCCGCTGCTCGAAGGACGAATATGGAACGAATCGGAGAATCATAACGGCGCCCATCTCGCGGTGATCAACCGGACCCTGGCGCAGCGCTACTTCCCCAATGGCGACGCCATCGGGCACTCGGTGAAGATACCGGGTTTCGGGGACCGTCCGCCGGTGATCCTCTCCGTGGCGCACTTAGCCGACTCCTGGCTCGAGATCGTGGGCATTGTGGGGGATGCCAGAAACGACGGGCTCGCGAACCCCATCCAGCCGGCGGTTTTCGTGCCTTACACCTTGAGTATGGCGACGGCAACGCAGATCCTGGTGAGGACCCTGGCGCCGCCGCTCACCCTGCTGCACGCGGTGCGGACGCAATTGACAGCGGTGGACCCGGAGCAGCAAAGTTACAGCATAACCGAGGATCTGGACTCCTGGATTACCGATGGGCAGGAGTGGCAGCAGGAGCGCCTGGCGGCGTGGATTTTCGGAGTATTTGGCGGCCTGGCACTGGCTCTGGCGGCAGTCGGACTCTACAGCGTGGTGTCCTACACAGTGGCGCAGCGGACCAACGAGTTCGGCATTCGCATGGCCTTGGGTGCCCGGCCCGGCCACGTACTGCGCATCGTTTTTGCCTCGACTTTGGGCAGTGTGGGCAGCGGTATTGCGGTCGGGTTGGCGCTCACCCTGGCCCTGAATACGATGCTCGAGCAGTGGGCCAGAGGCAACTCGCGAGATCCCGTCATTCTCCTCGCGGGTGCGCTCCTGCTCAGCTTCGTATCCGGGATCGCCTCCGCAGTACCGGCCTGGCACGCCTCCAAAGTCGACCCTATGACGGCCCTGCGCTGCGAATAAGTCAGACGAAGTCCGGCGCGCTCTTATGCCCACGAATCGAACTCGTGCCGATAGGCGATACGGTGTTCATCGAGCCAGGCCCGCACCTCGAAATAGCTGCCGAAGCGTGCCGCAAGCCGCTCCGGCAGGTCTTGCGGATCGCTCGCCCTGTTTCGATTATCCGCGAGTGTCTCCGCCAGGGTTTGCTGGGCGTGCGGATCGAGGTGCACGAGGAAAGCCACGTCGTGCCCGAATGTCGCCTCCGCCTCGGCACCATGATCGTAACACTCGACGACGAGGGTTCCTTCGGCGGTGACATAAGCCCATGACGTCGAGCCCTGCGGGC
>JADGNS010000977.1 GCA_017883355.1 Candidatus Solibacter sp. | reverse complement strand
CCAGCCACCGCCGAACGGTTCGGCAACGCCATCCTGAACCACGTCGATCTGTTAAAGAGATTCCCGTACATCGGCAGCCCCGTGGACGGACGGTCCGGCGTCCGCCAACTCGTGCATACTCCCATCCTGATCTACTATCGGGTCAATGAAGCCCCCAAATTCGTCGAGGTTCTTCATTTCTGGCACGGCTCCCGCCACGATTCCGCCTTCTAGAGCTCTCGCTCGTGCACCATCGTCGCCAGGAAGGACGCCTTCACGTGGGGGGCGCCAGGCGCGCTCCCCCAGCACCTAGAAAGGTGCTTTAATAATTGCAGGAAACCATATGCTTGACATCACCAAGGACATTCAATCGCTCACGACTTTTCGCCGGCGTTCAGGGGATTTCATGAAGCAGCTCAAGAAAAGCAAGCGGCCGGTGGTGCTGACAGTGAAAGGCAAAGCCGAGGCCATCGTCCAGGATGCCGGAGCGTATCAACGTCTGCTCGATATCGCCGCCCGCGCCGACGGTCGCGAAGGAATTCGCCAGGGACTCGAGGAGTCCAGGCAAGGACGAGGTCGCGACGCTGAGGAGTTTTTTGCCGAATTCGAAGCCTCTCATGGAATACAGCGTTAAGATCATGCCCCGCGCTCAGCGGGATCTTTCCGCCATCTATGACTGGATCGGCGCGAATTCTTCCGAAGCGGCACTCAGTTGGTATCACGGCCTCAGGGACGCCATTCGTTCGCTGCGAAATACTCCCAACCGCTGCCCGATGACGCCGGAAGACCGTCACCTCAGGCACCTGCTATACGGCGGCAAGCCGCATGTCTACCGGGTAATCTACCGGATACTGGAGAAACCGAAGCAGGTCGATGTGCTCCACATACGCCATGCCGCACGGCAGGAATTAAAAACCGGCGAACTGATGTGACATCGGACGCGCAGCCCAGGCAACCCGCCGTAAACCATACCGTCATATCCGAAAAGGTATACTACCTGTGAGTTGGCTTATGGACATCTTAGCTGGTGTTTTCCTGGGACTGGTGGCCTGGTTCCTCTTGCGAATTCTTCTGATGGGCGTGTACACCGTCGATCAGAACGAGCGCGCCGTCAAGACGCGATTCGGGCGCGCCGTGCGCGTCCCCGGGGGGAAGACGACGCTGGACGATCCCGTCTCCGAAACGCTCCGCCCCGAGGAGCGGGCGCGCTACATGTATCCGCAGGTGCGCGTGATCCCACCCGGCGGACCCTATTTCAAGATGCCGTGGGAGAAGATCTACAAGGTCTCGATCGCCACCATGACGGTGAATATGGCACTCGACCCCGAGGTCCCGTCGGCCAACGATAACGGAACGCGCCTCGAGGCTGTGACCAAAGACCAACTGAATACGGGGTTGACCGGACAGATCCGCTACCGCGTTAGCGAGGCCAACCTCTACGCGTTTCTCTTCGGCATCAAGCGGCCGTTCGTCCACGTGGTGGCGTATTTCGTCTCCGTTCTGCGGCAGCGCATCGCCAGTTTCGAGGCCAAGGCCGTCCCGCTGGCTCCGGGAGTGGCGGCTGTGGTTTCGGGTGCGCAGGCGCCGCTGGCCGGCAGCGAGATGACCGGCATTTCGATCAACGACCTGCGCAAGAATCTGCGCGATCTGAACGAGTACATGGACAACGAATGCCGCTCCGCTCCGGCGCGCTACGGCGTGATTCTCGATGCCTCCCTGATCACCGGCATCGACCCGCCGCCGGAAGTGGAATCCGCCCTGGCGGCCATCAATACGGCGCATAACCAGGTGTCGAGCGACATCAGCCTGGCGCAGGCCGCGGCCGATCAACGGGTGGTGCAATCGCGGCGGGCGGTGGAAATCGAGACCCTGCGCGCACAGGCCGAGGTGGAGCCGGTGAAATCGCTGGCGGCGGAATTGGGAGCGTTGTACCGCACCGGGCCGGGCATCCTGGCGGCGTATCTGCGCAACGTGCGCCTGGCGCTTTACGACAAGGCGCAGCAAATCTATCTGGAGGCGGGGAAATGACGGACCTACCGGCGGTTGGCCTGCTGGCGGCGGCGCTCGTCACGTTTGTGGCGGCCTTCCTTGGGGAACCGATCCTGCTCGCTGTGTGCCGCATATTCGGCCTGTACGCCGTGGTGCAGGAGCGCACCTGCCGCGTCTACGTGCTCTTCGGCAAAGTCATCGGCGTGCTCGACGAACCCGGACTGCACTTTCTGCCCGCGATCCTCGGGCCGGCGGCGTTTGGCATCAACCTGCTGGGCAATTGCTACGTGCTGGATATGCGCCTGGACCAGGAGTATCTGCGCAGCCAGCCGGTGAATTCCGAGGAAGGCGCGCCCATGGGCATCGGCATCTGGTACGAGATGTGGATCAGCGATCCGGTGTCGTACCTCTTCAAGAACACCGATCCGCGCGGCTCGCTGCGCGCCAACGTGAGCAACGCCACCGTGCGCTGCCTGAGCAATATGAAGCTGGCGGAGATGATGGAGACGCGCCACAACATGAGCCAGACCGTGCGCGCCGAGGTAACCGATAAATCGCAGGCGTGGGGCTATCAACTGGGCAGCGTCTACATCCGCAAGGTGCATTTCCGCGATGTCGGAATGATCCACCAGATCGAGGAGAAAGTGGTCAACCGGCTGCGCCAGGTGACATCGGCCATCCGGCAGGCGGGGTCGAATCAGGTGAGCGTGATTACCAGTTCGGCCGAGCGCGAGGCGGCCATCGAGTTCGCCAAAGCGGCGGCCATAAGGCCGGCCACGCTGGGGCAGGCCTTCCAGGAGATCGCGCGCGAACCGGAGGTGGCCACGGCGCTGTTCGACGTGCTGGAGACGCAGCGCATTCTCGCCAGCAACGCTAAGATCGCGCTCCTGCCTGGCGGGCCGCACGGCCGCATGCTGGCCAATCTGATGGCCGCGGAAAAACAGGGCTAGTACCTTGACCGAGAGATTAGGTGCCAATGGAAGACCGCTCCCTGACGGTCGCGGCTCCGATCAGAGCCACGACCGTAAGGGAGTGGTTTCCGGCAAAGGAAAA
>JADGNS010000976.1 GCA_017883355.1 Candidatus Solibacter sp. | reverse complement strand
CGACGAGCTGATCGTCACCACCGACGATGGCAGCTACGGCCGCCACGGCTTTGTCACCCACGCCCTGGCCGACGTCCTGGCCAAGGAAAAGAACGTCAGCGAAGTGGTCGCCATCGGACCCATCCCGATGATGAAGGCGTGCTGCGAGGTCACCCGGCCCTTCGCCATTCCCACCATCGTCAGCCTCAACTCCATCATGGTGGATGGCACCGGCATGTGCGGGTCCTGCCGCGTCACCGTGGGCGGGCAAATGAAATTCGCCTGCGTGGATGGCGCCGATTTCGACGGCCACCTGGTCAACTTCGACGAGCTGCAACTGCGCCAGCGCCGGTTCGCCCGCGAAGAGAAGGAGGCCATGGAGCGCTTCCGCGGCGAATCCGCCAAGCTGGCCGGCTTCCCCGAATCCAACGACAGCGTGCCCGAGCGTCTCGCCGCCGCCTGCCAACTGCCGCAAGCCATACCCGAAACTCCCGCCCTGCGCGTCCCCAAGAACATCAAGACCATTCCGCCCGAACGCGCGCCCATGCCCCACCAGCCCGCCGAAGCGCGCGTCCACAATTTCAACGAAGTCGCGCTCGGCCTGGACCTGGAGGGCGCGTTCCACGAAGCCGAACGCTGCCTGCGCTGCAAGAAGCCGCGCTGCGTGCCCGGTTGTCCGGTGGGCATCGACATCCCCGGCTTCATTTCGGCGCTGGCCCGCAAGGATATCGAGCAGTCCTACCGGATCCTGAAAACCGCCAACGCGCTGCCGGCGGTTTGCGGGCGCGTCTGCCCGCAGGAATCGCAGTGCGAGGCCACCTGCGTGGTCGGGCTCAAGTTCAAACCGGTGGCCATCGGCCGCCTGGAGCGCTTCGTCGCCGATGCCGGCATGGGGCGCGGCTGGGACCAGACCTCGGCGCCGGCCGTCGCCGAAACCAAGCGCGCGGCCATCATCGGCAGCGGTCCGGCGGGCCTGGCCTGCGCCGGAGAATTGGCCCGCCGCGGCGTGTCAGTGACCGTGTTCGAGGCGCTGCACGTGGCCGGCGGCGTGCTGAAATACGGCATCCCCGAATTCCGCCTGCCCGACATCATCATTGACGCGGAGATCGAAAACCTGAAAAAGATGGGAGTCGAGATCAAGCTCGACACCATCATCGGCAAGCTGTTCACCATCCCTGAATTGTTGGGCCCCATGGGTTACCACGCCGCGTTCGTGGGCACCGGCGCGGGGTCGCCGAAGTTCGCCAACATCCCCGGCGAGGCCTACAACGGCGTGTTTTCCGCCAACGAATTCCTCACCCGCGTCAACCTGATGCGCGGCCACCGGCAGCCGCTCTACGATACCCCGGTCGGCATGGGAAAGCGCGTGGCCGTGGTCGGCGCCGGCAATACCGCGATGGATTCCGCCCGCGTGGCCATGCGCATGGGCGCCGAATCGGTGACCGTGGTCTACCGCCGCTCGCGCCGCGAATCGCCCGCCCGTGTGGAGGAACTGGAGCACGCCATCGAAGAAGGCATAAAATTCCAGTGGCTGACCCTCCCGGTCGAGATTCTGGGCGATTCCGGCGGTTGGGTCACCGGCATGCGCTGTCAGAAGATGGAACTCGGTGAACCGGATTCCTCCGGCCGCCGCCGGCCGGTAGCCGTCGAGGGGTCGGACTTCCTGATCGATGTCGACACCGTCATCTATGCCCTCGGCACCACCGCGAACCCCATCATCGCGCAAACCACTCCGGGCCTCGGCACCAACAAGTGGGGATACATCAATATCGACGAACGCACCGGAATGACCAACGTGCCCGGCTTGTTCGCCGGCGGCGATATCGTCACCGGCGCGGCCACCGTCATCCTGGCCATGGGCGCGGGCAAGCGGGCCGCGCAGGGAATGCTGGAATACATGGGCGTCTTGACGCCGGATGCGTCACCGGAACTGATTCCGGCAGGGGGAGCATAGAATGCCATCGACTTGTCCAAAATGCCGCGCCGTCATTGAAGAGGACGAAATCTGCTGCGCCCAGGTGCGCTACACCTGGCGATGCAAGAGCTGCTTCAAGCTCACCAGTGGACTCGCCATGCCATACGGGAAGTGCTTCATGTGCGGCGGCGATCTGGAGGTGATCCCCGATCGCGATCTCGGCGATTCCATGCGCTTTCGCGCCATCCGCGATGCCGTGCAGTTCGAGCTCGACTCGTTCCACTTCTACAAGCTGGCGCGCGACAAAGCCAGTTCGCCGGAGCAGCGCGCCGTGCTCGAGCGCCTCTACGAAGCCGAACTCGATCACCTTCACGAGCTGGAAGAAAAATACCACGCGCATCTGGACCGCGAAGTCGTGGAGCTCTCCCGGCACGAGGACACGCTGCTCTCCAACTGGCTCTTCCGCGGCATCCACGTAGGAGAAACCTCCGGCGTGAAGGACCTGTATTCGGCCGCCCTGGAGATGGAAAAGCGCACGCGCGACCATTTCCAGAAGCTGGCGGGCGAGCTGCCTCCCGGCCTGGAAAAGGATCTCTGCGGCGAACTCGCCGCCGAAGAAGAAGAGCACGTCGCCCTCCTGCAAGGCGAGTTGGAACAGTTGGGTTAACCATAGCGCGGGGTCCCTCGAAGTGTGAGAGTTTCTCTTCAACGCAGAGACGCAGAGAACACAGAGGAACCGCAGAGAAAACCAAGAAACAGGGAAGAGACGAGCCTTGTTCCATCATGGGGCCTTGGCTTTGTGCTTGCATTCTCTGCGCTTCCTCTGCGTTCTCTGCGTTGAGCTCCATGCCTCGCGAAATCAGGTATGCTGGTGTCCGAATATGTCACCCTTCCGCCTCCTCTCCGCGCTCCTCTGCCTGGGCGCCTTCCCCGCGCTCTCCGCCGAGCTGGACCTCATCCAAAATGCCTCTGCCCGCCCAGGTGTCAGCCTCAACGGACCGTGGCGCGCCATCGTCGATCCCTACGAATCCGGCTATTACGACTATCGGTATAAACCGCAGGCCGATGGCGGTTTCGGCGCCAACCAGAAACCGAAATCTCCCAGCGACCTCATCGAATACGATTTCG
>JADGNS010000975.1 GCA_017883355.1 Candidatus Solibacter sp. | reverse complement strand
GAGATCAACGGCAACGATCCGATTATGGGCATGCAGCGCTCCCTGAGTTACGAGCGCGGCGTTCTGGCGGCACTGGCGTCCGCATAGAGCGTATGGCGAACATTCCGATCGGCACCAAAGGCGAGTTCCGAATGCTGGTGACCAGCGAGGTTGCCATCACGTTCCTGGGGACGGAGGGCGCGCGAGTGCTCTCCACCCCGCACATGATCGGACTGATGGAGATGACGTGCCGCAACACGGTGTTTCCCCTCTTGGACGCCGGATACGATACGGTGGGCACGCACGTCAACGTATTTCACCTGGCGGCGGCGCCGATCGGGATGAGTGTGACGTTCACGGCTGAGGTCATCCGGGTGGATGGCCGGCGGGTGGAGTTCCGGGTGGAAGCGCGCGACGAGAAAGAGAAGATCGGCGAAGGCACGCACGAGCGCGCCATCATCAACGTAGCGAAGTTCGCCACACGCCTGGCGGAGAAGATGGGGTAGGCGGACGCACCTTTCCCACCTCACTCCATGCGAAGCGCGTCCATGGGATCCATCGTCGAGGCGCGCCGGGCGGGGACGTATGCCGCCGCGACGGCGGCCACGGCCAGCAGCAGCGCGGCTGCGGCGAAGGTGGCCGCATCGTTCGCTTTCAGCCCGAACAGCAATTTGGCGGCCGCCTGACCGGCCCACAGCGCCAATCCGATACCGATCCCGAGGCCCGCGGCGAGCAGCATCATCGCCTCTCTCAGCACCAACCGTATGACGCTGGCGCGATCCGCGCCCAGCGCCATGCGTACGCCGATCTCGTTCTGCCGCCGCGCCACCATGTAGGCGATCACTCCGTAAAGGCCGATCGCGGCCAGCACCCCCGCCAGCACTCCGAACGCACCGGCCAGCACGGCCATCAGGCGGTCGCGCTGCAGCGATTCCGCGATCTGCGCCGTCATCACCTTAAATTCCAGCACGAAGCCGGGGTTCACCGCCGCCACAGCCTGCTTGAGCGTGTGGATGACATCCTGCGGCCTCCCCGACGTGCGCACCACCAACGTGGTACCGTTCTCCGGGTTCTCATCCTGCGCGATGGGGAAGAATCCGATCGGGATGAAGTCCTCGCGCAGCTCGTAATACTTGGTATTTCGCGCCAGTCCCACGATCTGGTAGATGCGGTCCGGCTTGCCCGCCTCGCCCTCCACGCGGAAAGTGTGTCCCACCGGATTGGCGCCTTCGAAGAAGCGCTTGGCGAATGCCTCGTTCACCACCGCGACTTTGGGAGCGCCCAGCGTGTCCCGCGCGTCGAAATCGCGACCCGCCGCGAGCGCCGTGCCCATCGTCTTGAGATACCCCGGCCCATAGCGGTTGAAGAAGGAATTCTTGGGTTCGCCGGTGAACCCGTCGGGCCGAACGCTCTCGTTCCACCCGGAGCCGCTGATCGGCGTCATGCCGACCTCGGCCGCCCCCACGATCCCGGGCTGGGCGCGCACTTTCTCCAATAAGTCGCCATAAACCACGGGACGCCGCTCTTTGGGATATTTCCCCGTGCTGATATCGATGTTGACGGCCACGATGCCTTCCGGACGGAAGCCGGGCTGCACGTCGAGCAGCTTTTGCAGGCTGCGCACGAACAGCAGCGCGCCTACCAGCAACACCAGGGAGAGCGCCACCTGCGCGGTCACCAGCGCGCGCCGCAGGCCGTAGCGCTCCCGCCCCGCGGTGGAGCCGCGCCCGCCCGCGCGCATGGCCGCCGCCGGTGCGATCCGGGTGGCCCGCAGGGCCGGCAGCAGGCCGAACAGAAGGCAGGTTCCGATGGCCATCGCCGCGGTGAAGCCAAGCATGCGCAGATCCGGAGACAGACCCACGAAGACCGGGTTATCCGGGGTGCTGAGGAAGGCGACGAGCGCCCGGCTCAGCACCTGCGCCAGGGCGACGCCCAGGACAGTTCCCATCACCGCCAGCAGCAAGCTCTCCGAAAGCAGTTGCGCGATCAACCGGGCGCGCGAGGCGCCGATGGCCTGGCGCACCGCCATCTCGCGTTCGCGTACGCTACCCCGCGCCAGCAGCAGGTTGGCCAGGTTGGCGCACGCAATCAGCAACACCAGCCCGGTGGCCGCCAGCAGCAGCGAAAGCGGGCTCTCATATTCCCTTCGCAGACCCGAAACGCCGGTGGCCGACGCCTCGGCAATCAGCTTGTTCGCCAGGAATCGCTTGGCCTGGTCCGGCCGATACGACGGCGGCAGGGTCGCCTCCATGATCGCCGGCGATACCGTTTTGAGATAGTTGACGGTGCGCTGCTCCGTCCAGCCCGGCTTGAGCCGGCCCATGGCGGAGAGCCACCAGGCCGTCCGCGACCGGGCGCGGTCGCGCAGGTCGGAACACAGGGGCACCGCTACGTCGTACCGGTTCCCCACCTCCACGCCGAAGAACTGGGGAGGCGTTACGCCGATGACGGGGAAGCGGCGGCCATCCAGCGAAAGTTCGCGTCCCAGCGCGCCGCGGTCCCCGCCCAGCTCGCGCTGCCAGAAGGCGTAGCTCACCACCGCGCCCGGCGTGCCGCATCCGGCGCGGTCGTCTTCCGCGTTGAAGGTGCGCCCGATCCAGGGCTGCACTCCCAGCACGCGGAAGAAATCGCCGCTCACGTACTGCCCTTCGGCATAGCGCGCTTCTCCCCCCGGCGCCAGGTTGAATCGCGTCGCGCTCCAGGCGATGGTGGCGGCGAACGGCTCGCGCAGTCCGTGCACCTGCTCCCACAGCACCGAGGTGAAACGCGCGCTGCGAGTCGACCAGTTGCCGGAGCGCGAGGAGCCCTTGGCGAAATCGATGGTCACCAGCTCCTCGGGATTCGCCACCGGGAGGGTGCGCAAACGAACTGCGTCCACCAGTTGGAAGATCGCGCTGTTGGCGCCCACTCCGAGCGCCAGCGATAGCACGGCTACCGCGGCGAAACCGGGGTTGGAACGGAGTTGGCGCGCGGCATAGCGTAAATCCTGCGAAAGTGCACCGGTCATGATTGCGGATTAGACGTTGCGCGGGCGCAATTGGTTGGC
>JADGNS010000974.1 GCA_017883355.1 Candidatus Solibacter sp. | reverse complement strand
CTTTTTGCCGAAGCTGCGAATCTTGCCGAAATCGTGGGGCGGACCCCCTGGTCCGCGCGGGTCCCCCTGGACCCGCTTCTCGCCCATGAAATCAGCTTCATACACACGGCAGCAGGCCGACGGGGGCGTCGGCTGCGGACCGGGGGGTCCGCCCCACAATCAATGCAGACTGTCCGGTACTCGGAAAAGTATGCGGCATTAGGCGCAAGCGCCTGCCCCACCTTTATTTGGCGGCGATCGCCACGCTCGCCGAAGTGTTTTCCCACTCCAGTGTCAGCGTGCCTTTCTTGCCCTCGCCGGCTAGAGTCATCTTGTAGGTTTCCACCAGGCCGGCGGGCTTGCTCATCTTCATGGGCGTTCGGCCGATCGCCTTGCTGTCATCCAGGGTCGTACTGCCGTCGCGATTGATTCCCCATTGGCCGGTCTGCTTGCTGACCGCCAGTTGCCAACCCGTGGGATCCAGAAACACGTACAGGGTGTAATCGCCCGCCGGCACATTGAGGTTGCCGATGGTGATATCGCCATCGGTGTGCAGGGCCGTGGCGTTGTTCGCTCCGGCGCGCCAGACTGTGTTGTCGGGCTGCAGCGCGCCGCTTCCGCCGAAGATCTTTCTGCCTTTGACGGACGGGGCCGAGTACTTGATGGCGATGCTCTTGCCGCCGATGGCCGCGGAGGTCTCCATCGCCGGGCTGGCCGGCGGGGCCTTTTGCGGAGCCTTCTTCGGTGGGTCCTGGGCGAGGGCCAGGCCGGCTGCCACGGCGAGTGTCAGAACGCTGGTTAGTGCGCGATTGATTTTCATATAAATTTAAGGATTTCCTCTCTCCTGTGAGTATATTACCCCTTGCGCTCCACCACGCTCGTGGAGCATGTTAAGACAGTGTTCCCTATCGAACTTTTGCGTGTGCTTCTTGGCCTGATCGGTTTGGGCAGCGCCTTCATGGCGGGCAGCACCATGGCGGCGGTCCGTAAGGGTCTGCTCAAGGCCGGGCGCCACTATGCCTGGATGGTGCGCGCCGTGGTCTGCCTGGCCGCGCTCGCCTTCCGCCACGCCCCCGACGCGGTCATGATTGGCGCCTGGGCGCTCTCCGCGGCCGCTTTCGCCGGCGGATGGTGGCAGGCGTCGCATCCCAAGCCGCCCGAAGATCTCGCGCACGAGATTGTCCCACGGGATGAATAGTCCACCGGTGGCTACAATGTAACGCCTCGGCCGAACCGCGCTCCCACGCATGAATGGGCGAAGATAGAAGCATGCGCTCCGCCGTTTCCTTCATCCATCCCCGCGACGAGATTTTACAGGCCATTCAACGCATCTACCGCTACCGCATGACCACTACCTCGGGCGGCAATCTCTCCATCCGCGAAGACAACGGCGATATCTGGATCACCCCCGCGCGCCTCGACAAAGGCAGCCTGCGCCGCGAGGACATCGTCAGAGTGCGCGCCGATGGCACGGTCGAGGGACCACATCGCCCGTCCTCCGAGCTGCCCTTCCATCAGGAGATCTACCGCACCCGCCGCGATATCCGCGGCATCGTGCACGCCCACCCGGTAGCGCTGGTGGCCTTCAGCCTGGTGCATCAGGTTCCCGATACGCACCTCTTCCACCAGACGCGCCTGGTCTCTGGCGAGGCCGGTTTCGCGCCGTACGAACTGCCCGGCTCGCTCGCCCTGGGGCGCAACGTCGCTCGGATCTTCGGACAGGGCTTCCACTGCGTCGTGCTGGAAAATCACGGCGCGGTCACCGGCGGCGCCAATTTGCAGGAGGCCTTCCGCCGCTTCGAGACGCTGGAATTCACCGCCAAAACCATCATCAAAGCGCGCATGTTGGGCGACGTGCGCTACCTCACCGACGACGAGATTGCGCTGGCGCGCGATTCGGCGCCCGAGTGGACCGCCTTCCCATACCACGAGCCCACCACGCACGAAAAGGAACTGCGCGCGCGCCTTGCCGAGTTCGTGCGCCGCGCCTACCGCCAGCGCCTCTTCATCAGCACGCAGGGCAGTTTCTCGGCGCGGGTTGATGGCGAGAGCTTCCTCATCACGCCCTACCGTCAGGACCGCGGCACCATGGATGTGCACGAGCTGGTGCTGGTGCGCAACGGCGAGTGCGAAGCCGGCGGCGTTCCCAGCCGCGCCGCACGCATCCATGAGGAGATCTACCGGCAGCACCCCGCCATCGGCGCCATCGTCAACGCCTACCCGGTGAACGCCACCGCGTTCAGCGTCACCGGCGTGCCGCTGGACAGCCGCACCATCCCGGAAAGCTACATCGTGATCCGCGAGGTCAGCCGCTTTCCGTACGGCTTGCAGTTCTCCGGCGCCGCGGCGCTCGCCACCGCGATGTCGCCGCGCCGTCCCGCCGCGCTATTGGAGAACGACGGCGTGCTGGTCACCGGCGGCGACATTCTGGAGGCTTTCGACCGTCTGGAAGTTCTGGAATCCACCGCCGAAGCCATCATCAATTGTCATACCCTGGGCACGCTCACGCCCATGCCGGAGGCCGTCACGCGCGAGCTGGATCGCGTGTTTTTGGGGGAATAGAGCGATCAACTCCTGCCCAGCAGGCGGCGCAGTCGATCGCGCCAGGAATAGCGCCAGATCGTGTGCCGGTTCATTCCCTGTAGCGCCCAGCCGTCCGGTCCATGTTCCGCCACACTGACCCGGCGGAAGAATGCGGTACGAACAATCACTTCCTCCAGCACCACGCATGAGTCCTTTTCCAGAAAACGAAACAGTTCGTAAACCGAGGGAATCTGGATGTCGTCCAACACCAGCCATCCTCCCAGCCGGATCCAGGGAAAGAGATACGCGAACTCGAGTTGCGGGAGCGGATACGCATGCGGCCC
Organism: Candidatus Solibacter sp.; assembly: GCA_017883355.1. GTDB lineage: Bacteria > Acidobacteriota > Terriglobia > Bryobacterales > Bryobacteraceae > Solibacter. Next base: position 183 of record JADGNS010000974.1, on the reverse strand, counting down.
GTCCAGCAGCACCAGGTCCAACTCGCCTTCGAATTGGTACGCAGGCACGGTATCCCTGGTCTCACCCTCGATCAGGATCACGTTTTCCGATCGAAGATCGGTTTGTCTGCGCAGCTCGGTGAGGGTCTGGTCTTTACCTTCTATCGCAAAAGCGATGTGCCGGCGGCTCGCATGCGAAAGCAC
>JADGNS010000087.1 GCA_017883355.1 Candidatus Solibacter sp. | reverse complement strand
CTTCGAATTCTGCAGCCGCGGACCATTCACATCGGTGAGGTAAAACGCGTGGTCCATCACCTTGGAATTCCGCCCCAGGGCTTCTTCCTTAATTCGATGGATTGTGTTGAGATCGACCTTCTCCGTCTGCTGCGCGACCGACAGCAGGGGAGCCAGGAATAGCAGGGGTGCAACGAGTAGTATTTTCTTCATATGGCTTTAAGTGTTTGAGGATACCAAACTATTGAATGGCGCACAGACCCGGGGCTGGGTTACCCTGCCCCGTGCGGCGTCTCTACGTCAATTTTGGACCCACGCCAAGAGCGCGCCCGAGTCTGAGCCATCGCGATCGGGAAGCCATGCCAATTTGCGCGCCCTGCGTTTCATTCAGGGCGCGGGCATCGCGCGCCAGATCTTCGGCGCTTGCCGCAAGCTGACGTTCGCGCGATGCCCGGTCCTCGGCGCTGCGCCACAGCTCGATGATTTCCGTACGTGCGGCGCCGGTCAGCGCAAATGCCTGCTCCTTTGCGGCGATCAGAGGTTGCGAGACGTCATAATCGAACAGAATGCCAAACTCCGGAACATTCTGGTTGAAGAAGCGCACGTTGGTGAACCCCGATCCCAGGAGCTTCTCGTAAAGCGCCGCTACCGTGAATTGCCGCATCTCCAAAGTGGCCCCCACCCCTCCGTGGAATGCCAGGCCGTCGGTGACCTCCAGGCGCCCGTCGCGGCGCCGGTTCACCAGCACCGGCGCGCCTCCCAGGGGCAAAACGCGATACTCGTAGAGATCGGGGTAGTGCTCCCGCAAAACCTGGTCGGAACTGCAAGGGACCGTCGCCACCAGGAACCCGTGAGGCTTCAGCATACGGAAGACCTCCTTCAAGGTGGTCTCGACGGGCGGCGCTACATGCTCCAGAACATCGGCGGACAGGACGAAATCGAGCGTTCCATAAAGGTCGGGGTGGGGCTTGGAAAAATCGAGCCGCGGCTCCCGATCGTAGAACGTGTTCCGGTAATCGAACTTCTCTTGCAGGATGGACGCGTAGCACTCCTTGTCCGACATGCCCAGCGCGCTTACCGATCTTAGCCGCGGGAAGTCCGGCAGTATCAGGTTGCGGCCAAACAGCTCCATCGAGAGCAGGTGAATCAGCGCACGCGTGCGTACGTTCGATCCGCAAGCGCAACTCGCCGGCTCGGTAGCGAACTCAGCTATAGCGTTGCGAGATCCGCATACATTGCAGACGAATTCGGTCATGCAGCCCTATTGTGGCACGGAAGAAACGCGCGGGTGCAGGGCACGGAACAAGTCTGCCGCCTCGGCGTCTGAACAACTGAGGCCGCCGTGGTTGACCTGCCGGCTGCTGCCTGCCGGGCGCCGGGTGTTACGGTGATTGTGGGGAAACAGTGAATCGGATACTCCAACAAGATGGAAAGCTGGAGCCCACGCCTCGCACGGAAGTGGAACGCCAATTCGAGCGTCGCGCACGGCGCCGTCAAAACGGAAGCAGTCAAAGATGAGCGCCGCGAGCGGGAAACCCGGGCTGCGGCCTCGGCTGGCCGCACGAGCAACCATCCATGCGATAGGGCTCTGGGCGTGCCTGCTTCCTGGTTCAGTTGGTGCGGCGGCACAGAAGCAGAATGAGGCGTACCAGTTGCACGTTCATCGTGCGCCATCGCCGATCGTGATCGACGGCAGCGCGCACGAACCAGCCTGGCAATCGGCCGAGGTTGCGGGCAATTTCTGGATGGTGTTGCCGATGGACACCGGCCGGGCGAAAGTGCGCACCGATGTTCGCATGGCGTACGACGATCGTCACTTGTACCTCAGCGCCATCTGCTACTACGGCGATGTTCCCGGGCCCTATATGGTGGAGTCGCTCCGGCGCGACTGGTCGTTTGTCAACAACGACAACTTCATCTTCTTCCTCGACACCTTCGACGACCAGACCAACGGCTTCACTTTCGGAGTCAATGCCGCGGGAGCGCAGTGGGATGGCCTGCTCTACGAAGGGGGCAAAGCGAACCTGAGTTGGGATAACAAGTGGACCTCCGCGGTTAAGAATTACCAGGATCGCTATGAATTGGAAATCGCCATCCCGTTCAAGAGCATTCGTTATAAGAAGGGCATCACACGGTGGGGCGTCAACTTCAGCCGTCTCGATCTGAAGACCACGGAGAAGTCCTCGTGGACTCCGATAGGACGCCAGTTTCCAACCGCGGCGCTGGCATTGGCCGGCGTTCTGCTGTGGGACGAGGCGCCTCCGTCCCCGGGCCCCAACATCTCGTTGATCCCGTATGCGCTCGGCGGTATCAGCCGCGACTACGAAGCGAACACGCCCTCGACTGCCCGGCGGGACATCGGAATCGATGGAAAGGTGGCCATCGGTTCGGCCCTCAACCTGGATTTGACCGTGAATCCCGATTTCTCCCAAGTCGACGTCGACCAGCAGGTGACCGATCTCAGCCGCTACGAGTTATTCTTCCCTGAAAAGCGGCAGTTCTTCCTCGAAAATGGGGACCAGTTCACGAACTTCGGGTATGCCACCATTCGTCCGTTCTTCAGCCGGCGGATTGGCCTCGGTGGAGTGCCGATCCGTTTCGGAACTCGTCTGAGCGGGAAGTTGGACAAAGACTGGCGCCTCGGCGTGATGGACATGCAGACAGGAGCAGCGGATGACCTGGGTGCGCCGCCGCAGAACTTCGCCGTCCTGGCCCTGCAGCGCCGCGTCTTCTCCCGTTCGAACATCGGCTTTATGCTGGTGGACAAAGAGTCTTCAAGCTACCAATCGGCGCAAAAGCCGCCCGCGCGCTCGAGTCACAACCGAAACCTCGGAATCGAATACAACCTGGCATCGGCGGATAATTTGTGGACCGGTAAACTGCTGTACCTGAAGTCGTTCTCATCCGGCAATCAGGGCAGCGGCGCCGTGTACGCGGGTCATTTGCAGTACAACAGCCGCCGCTGGCTGATCAACGGCCAGATGGAAAATGTCGACCAGAAGTATAGTGCCGAAGTGGGCTACGTACCGCGGAGCGGCTATCATCGGGGTTCGACCACAATTTCCTATACGTTCCTGCCGGAGGGTGGCCCTGTCTTGAGTCATGGCCCTACTTTGAACAGCAGCAACTTCTTCGACTGGCCGGGGAAACTCAGCGACTATGAGACCACGCTGGGTTACACAGTGACACTGCGGGGCCTCAGCGTTTTCACGGCGTCGGCCGGCGCCGACTACGTCCGGTTGCTACAACCTTTCGACCCGACCAATTCCGGTCGCGAGAAGCTGGACCCTGGCAGTGTGCATCGCTGGAAGTTCTGGACGACGAAGTTCAACTCGAAGCCGCAGAGTGTGTTCCGCTATGGTTTCTCGTCGCTGTACGGGGGCTACTACGCCGGCGGAACGAGGCTCAACTTGAGCGGCACGATAGGATATCGCTTCCAACCGTTTGTCAGTCTGGCCGGCGCCGTGAGTTACAACGACATCCGTCTGCGGCAGCCGTGGGGACAGACCACCTTCTGGCTGATTGGTCCGCGATTCGATGTCACGCTGACCAATACGCTCTATCTCACAACATTCGTTCAGTACAATGAACAGCAGAAGAACCTGAACGTAAATACGCGTGTGCAGTGGCGCTACAAACCGGCATCCGACGTGTTTCTGGTCTGGACTGACAACTACATGCCCGACTACCTGCAACCGGGCCAGAACATTCCCGGGTTGTTCTCTGTCCGGAATCGCGCGCTCGTGCTGAAGTGGACGTATTGGTGGAACCTATAAATCTCCGCCGATCCAAGGTGCCGAAGGCAACGTAGGGGCAAGTCTCAATGGACTTTCCCGATGTGTGGACGATAAGAATAGTGGTGAAATCTGCTTTCACGACTCGCGCTCGCCGGTGGACTGGGATGGCGCTCTTCCTGGCATGCCCCGCCCTCTGCCACGCCGCGCGTTACTCCTTCAAACATTATCTGCAGGATAGCGGGCTCACCAACCTGGCGGTGAACACGATCAACCAGGACCGGGACGGGTTTCTTTGGGTAGCTACGGATAACGGGCTGTTCCGGTACAATGGGCGCCGCTTCCGCCGTTTCGGACGCGAAGAGGGCTTACCGCAGGATGATGTAACCGCTCTGACCATATCGGCCGGGGGCACCGTCTGGGCAGGCACACCCGGTGGCATTGCGTATCTGAGCGGCCTGAGGTTCCACCCGGTCCTATCCAGCACCGCGTTGGATTCGTTGTCCCAGGGGAGGCTGGTCGCTGCCGCGGAGAACGCGGTTTATGCCAGCACCGGTCACGGCCTTATGAAACTCACCCTGGAGAACCGTGGAGCGTCCGTGCGGCAGATATACACGGGCGAGACATACGGCGTAGCCGTGGAACCGGGGGGCACGGTTTGGTTCGGATGCGGCCGCGAACTATGCCGGGTGGAAGGGCAGAAGGTGTCCATCGTGGGTACCAGTCTGGGACTTCCTCGCGGCCGATGGGAGAGCGCCTTGAGCGATCTGCAAGGCTCTTTATGGGTACGGAGCGAGAGTCACCTGTACCAGTTGCCGCGAGGCGGGTCCAGGTTTGTGGAGCGGGACAAAGGGCTGCCTCTGTCGCCGGGACCGGTGAGCGAATTGAAAGCCGACCCGGTTTATGGTGTCACGGTTCCCACCAATGAAGGCCTGGCCATACCCGAGGGCGATGGATGGCGAATCGTCGGTGAGCGAAATGGGCTGGCCAGCGATGCGGTTGCCGCGGCAATCCGGGATCGGGAAGGTTCGATGTGGATCGGGATGCGGGGCACGGGTGTGGACCGCTGGGTGGGCGAGGGGGAATGGGAGAACTGGACAAAGCCGGATGGACTTACGGCGGAAGTCCTATGGGGAATGGCTAAGGATCCGCAGGGCCGGCTCTGGTTGGGGACCTCCCAGAACGTCAGCATGGTCGATCCTTCCAGTGGACGGGTCCAAACATGGGGAGCGGGCGGCTTGACCAAGGGGTATCGGGCCCTCACGGTGGAATCCGATCGCACAGGACGCATTTGGGTGGGAGGACCGAGCGGAGGCCTGGCCAGGCTGGATCCCAAAACATCGGCCATTCGGAGATTTGGGGAGGAACAGGGAATACCCATAGACCATGTGCGGCGCGTTCTTCTCGACTCGGCGGACACGCTATGGGTGATGGGTGTCGGCGGTGTTTACCGAAGCAGCAATGTGTTGCACGATCCCGTGACCTTCCAGAAGCAGATCCTCCCCTCTGAAACGACGGGGCAGACCTACGCAAATGCAGCCTTGGATGAGGACGGTTGTATTTGGATCACGTCCAACCACGGGCTCTATCGTAACAGTGGCGGGCGCTGGTTTGAGTACGGTGAGAGGGACGGCTTGAAGAGCGCGTCGGTAGGCGCCATCGCGATCTCCGGCGGGGCTGTCTGGGTAGCCTACCGAAGTCCCATGGGCATTAGCATGATCGCGCATCCACATGAGCGTTGGAGCGTGACGGATTTCAGCACTTCCACCGGACTCCCCACGAACATGATTTATGCGCTGGGGTCGAAAGGCGGTTCGGTTTGGGCTGGCACGGATACCGGAGTACTACGGTTCCGGGAAGCCGATTGGAAGCGCTACTCTCAAATCGATGGGATGGTTTGGGACGACTGCGATACCAACGGCATTTTGGCTGAAGAGGCCGGTGTGTGGATTGCAACCAGCCGCGGGCTCTCCCATTTCACGCCGCGGCCGGACGGGACCGGACGGGATTTGCGCGCCCCCTTCCTGAAGTACATCGGGCAAGACAAAATGGCGGGTACCGGTGGCGAGCTTATCCTGCCGTGGGCGTCGCGACACTTCTCGATCGCGTGGGACAGTGTGAACTACCGCGATGAACTCAACGTGAGCTATGAGTTCAGGCTGAACGGAGCCGAATCGCCGTGGACCTCCACGGCAGACATGGGCGCGGCGTTCTCGAACCTGCCGGCGGGACATTACACGTTCGAAGTGCACTGTGTCGGCCCTGATGGCGCGCGATCGCCGAACGCCGTGTTGAAATTTGGAATCTCGGCGCCGTGGTGGTCGACGCGGCTGTTCAATCTGGCCGCGGGGGTCGCACTCGTGACCCTGCTGGTATTGATCTGGAGATATCAGTCGGCGCGGCTCTTGCGTGAAAAACGCAAGCTCGAGATAGCGGTAGCCGATCGTACGCGCGAACTCGCGCTGGAAAAATCGCGGGCGGAGGCGGAACGGGAGCGGGCCGAATCGGCGAGCCAACACAAGGGTGAGTTCCTCGCCAACATGAGTCATGAGATCCGCACTCCTCTCAACGGGATCATCGGCATGACGGATCTGCTGCTGGCCACTCCCCTGAATTCCGAGCAATCGGAGTGCGCGCACACGGTCATGCAGTGCGGCAGGCACCTGCTGAGTGTCATCAACGACATCCTCGACTATTCAAAGATCGAAGCTGGATTCTTCCAGCTTGAGATCGCGCCGTTCGATTTGCGCGAGGCGATGTCGCTGGTGGTGGATCTGGTGATGCCGCAGATCAGGAGCAAGGGACTTAGTCTCACGGTCGAATACGAGGAATCGGGACCCTTGTGGTTCGAGGGAGACGCCGGAAGAGTGCGGCAGATCGCGGTGAACTTCGTTGCCAATGCAATCAAGTTCACCCAAGCCGGAGAAATCGGTATCCGCGTGAGGCGGGCGGGCACCGTTTCAGGCCTGGGGGGCATTCGGATTGAGGTGAGCGACTCGGGCTGCGGCATCCCGTCGGCCAAGATCAGTTCTCTGTTTCAGCAGTTTGTCCAGGCTGACGCTTCCACTACACGCCGGTATGGTGGAACTGGACTGGGGCTGGCCATTTCAAAGAAGCTGGCCGAAATGATGGGCGGGGCGGTGGGCGTCGTGTCGGAGGTCGGCAAGGGCTCGACATTCTGGGCGGAACTGCAACTGAGCCCGGCGAAGGTTCAGCCGGAAAAGAAAACACTGAAACAGTCGTCACTCGAAGCCCTCGACAGGCCACTGAGAGTACTGGTGGCCGAGGATAACGTCGTCAACCAGAGGGTGATGACGCGACTGCTTCAGCGGCTCGGATGTGAATTCGAGCTTGCAAACAACGGCGCAGAGGCTCTGGAACTATATGGCAGAAAGTCTTTCGGGGTAGTCCTCATGGACTGCCAAATGCCCGTCTGTGATGGATACGAGGCGACCACCGCCATCCGGAAGTTGGAAGGGGATACCGGGAAGATCAGAGTTCCCATCGTAGCCTTGACTGCTCACGCGGCGGATGCCGATCGGGAACGCTGTCTCGCTGCCGGGATGGACATCTATCTCACCAAACCGATTTCGGCCGAACGCCTGCGGGAAGTCTTAAGTGTCGTTGCCGGCAACTCGGCACCAGACTAAGCCGGTCAGGTCGCCTTCAGGAAGAGGAACCCGGGGCGACCGCTCCCGTCTACCACCCCCAGATATTCCCGCCCGGCGCGCCTATGTCCGGCGCGCCTATAATGAAAAATCCGCACCCGGAGGGTCTGTGCAATTCGCTAAGCTTCTCTGTTCTCTCACCCTGGCGGTCGCCGCCTTTGCCGCCGATGCCGGCATCTGGAAGGTTGCCCCGCCCCCGCCCGCCTCCTGGCAGCGCGACCGCGTGGCCGATCTTTCCGCCCGCCGCAAGGCCCTCATGGACCAGATCGGCGATCGTTCCGTGCTCATCCTCTACGCCGCCGAACCGCGCAATTACGCTGGCGATGTCGACTGGCCCTTCCGCCAGGAGAACGACTTCTTCTACCTCACCGGACTCACCCAGCCCGGCGCCATCCTCGTCCTTGCGCCCGGCGCCGAAAAGATCCGCGAGATGGTCTTCATCCCCCACTCCAATCCCTCGCGGGAGAGCTGGACCGGCCACATGATCACCGCCGCCGAGGCCCGCGAAACCTCCGGCATCCAGGACGTCTTGGAAGCCGGCCAGTTCCGCGGCTTCTTCACTGCCCTGATCCCCCGCTCCCGCGCTCTCATCCCCGCCCCCGCCGAAGGCGGGGTGCCCTCTGGGCCCGGAGGGGTGCCCTCTGTGCCCGGCGGCGGGACCGACGCCACGCCCCCCACCAGCACGCCGGACTGGACCACCGGGTTCGCCAAGCCAATCGCCTACTCCGCCAAACAGGAACTCCAGCTCTACATGATCCTGCCCGCGCGCCCCAACGCCGTCGAGTATCGCCGCGAGCAGGAGTTCGCCGGCAAGCTCGCCTCCGTCGGCGCGGGCGTCAATATCCTGGACGCCACCACCCTCTTCGACAACCTCCGCAGGGTGAAATCGCAGCGCGAAATCGAGATCCTCCAGCACGCCGTCGATATCACCGCCGAAGCCTTCCAGCGCGCCACCGCCGCCGCCCTCCCCGGCGCCCCCGAGTACGAAATTCAGGCGCAGTTCGAATTTACCTTCCTGCGCCGCAACGGCCACTGGGGCTACCCCTGCATCGTCGGCTCCGGCAACAACGCCACCACGCTCCACTACCAATCCAACAAGGACTCCATGAAGGCCGGCGACCTTCTCCTCATGGACGACGCCGCCGAGTTCGATCAATACAGCGCCGACGTCACCCGCACCATCCCCGTCAGCGGCAAGTTCACTAAGGAGCAGGCCGACATCTACCGCCTGGTCTGGGAAGCCCAGCAGGCCGGCTTCGCCATGGCCAAGCCCGGTCACGCCGCCAGTGGCGGCCCCGATTCCATACAGGGCGCGGCCGGCGAGGTCTTCAAGCAGGGTCTCTTCAAACTCGGCCTGATTACCGACCCCAAGAGCGATGCCCAGATGCGCATCTGGTTCAACCACGGCATCAGCCACGGCATCGGCCTCAACGTGCACGATCCCGGCGGCCGCGAACTCCAGCCCGGCATGGTGATCACCGTCGAGCCCGGCCTCTACTTCCGCCCCGACGCGCTGCAGAACCTTCCCAAGACGCCGGAGATGGAACAGTTCGCCGAAGCCATCCGCCCCGTGTTCGAAAAGTACAAAGGCATCGGCGTGCGCATCGAGGACGACGTCCTGATCACCGCCGGCGACCCCAAGATCATCTCCGCCGCCATCCCTTCGAAGCTCGAAGAAGTGGAAGCCGGGATCGCGAAGCTCCGGCAGGCGATCAAGACGACGCCGATGCCGTAGCGGGAGAAAAACACGTTTCTTACGGAGCGATCCGCCGCTCGATCTCCGCCAGCAGCTCCGCCTCCCCCTCGATCCGCATGCAGATCTTTAACCAGTAGAGTGGCAGCGGCGCCAGCAGATCGTCGGCGCCGTCGCACAGATTGACGGCGTCCTTCTCCGTCGTCACCAGCGCCATCGCGCCGTTGCGCCGGAACTGCTCCGCCATCCGCTTCAACTCGTGCGGCCGGTACCGGTGATGATCCTCGAACTCCACCCGGTCTACGTATCGCGCGCCCAAGGCGTCCAACGTCCGGTAGAAGCTCTGCGGATTCCCTAAACCGCAGAACACGCCGGCCCGTTCCAGCTTCATTTCCTCCGTCCTTATATTGCGCCCCGTCCGATGCTCCACCCACCACTCGGGTTGGATGCGCGCCCGAAAGACGGGCGCCCGCGGATTCCAGCGCCGCACCGCCCGCTCGATCGCCGGCGCCAGATCGCTCGCCTCGCTACGCGTGATCAGAATCGCGTCGGCCCGCGCCAACGCCTCCACCGGTTCGCGCAAACGCCCCATCGGGAAGATTTCGCCTCCGCCAAACGGATTCAGGGCGTCCACCAGCACCACATCGAAATCCCGCGCCAGCTTCACATGCTGGAACCCATCGTCCAACAACAGTACGTCCGTGCCGAACTGCTCGCGCAGCAACGTGCCCGTGCGATAGCGGTCCGCCCCGATCCCCACCGGCGCCACCCGCGCCCGCAGGAAAATCTGCGGCTCGTCGCCCGATTCTTCGGTGCCCACCGTCGCGCCCACCGGAAGCGCCAGGGCG
>JADGNS010000973.1 GCA_017883355.1 Candidatus Solibacter sp. | reverse complement strand
CCGCCGCCATATGCGGCGCGGCTTTTGCCGGCACGCAGTTCCTGGTGTCGAATTTCGTGGGGCCGCAACTGACCGACATTCTGGCGTCGATGGCGGCCATGGGCGGGCTGCTGCTAGTGATCCGGCGGCGCGGCGGACCGCCCAGCAAGCATAGCGGCCGCGAGATCGCGGCAGCCTGGGCGCCCTACCTGCTCCTCGTGATTTTCGTTCTGCTCTGGGGCTATCCGCCGCTCCAGGCCGAACTCAGCAAGTTCAACATCCCGGTGAAGTGGCCGGGGCTGCATAATGTGGTGCAGCGCATGCCGCCCGTGGTTGCCAAGGCCGCGCCCTATGCGGCGGTATACAACTTCACCTGGCTCTCCGCCAGCGGTACCGCGTGTCTGTTCGCGGCGATTCTGGCATCGATCGTCGCGGGTCTCTCGCCGGGCCAATTCGGACGCGTGCTGCGCCACACGGCGAAGCAACTGGCGCTGGCGGAACTGACGCTGGCCGCGGTGCTGGGCCTGGCCTTCCTGATGAACTACTCGGGAGCCACCGCGACTTTGGGCCTGGCCTTCGCGGCGACGGGCGCGATGTTCCCCTTCTTCAGCGCGCTGCTGGGTTGGCTGGGCGTCTTCCTGACGGGGAGCGACACTTCGGCCAACGCCTTATTCGGCACGCTGCAAGTGGTGACCGCCGGAAAGCTGGGCCAGAACCCGGTGCTCATGGCCGCGGCCAATTCCGCGGGTGGAGTGATGGGCAAGATGATCAGCCTGACGAGCATCGCGGTGGCCGCCGCGGCGACCAGCATGAAGCGCGAGGACGAAGCCCGCCTGTTCCGTTTCACGTTGAAGCACAGCATCTTTCTGGCCAGCATGATCGGATTGCTGGTCATGTTCTACGCCTACGTGATGCCGGGGTGGGCGCCATAAGACGTCTGCAATGCAGAGGCGCGGGACCCGCAAGCGGGTACCCCGCAGAGGAAGCGCAGAGAAAACGAGTAAAGAAGTCCGAGCTTCGCTCGGATTGACAGGCTGAAGCCTGTCCCACCTTGCACAAGGCGGAGCCTTATGCCACCGGCACGAGCAGGGTCTTGCCGATCAGGGCTGTGGTGCCGTCGAGCGTGTCCGCCGTGCGCGCGGACAGGGGCGGGAACGGGCGTAGGGCCCAGAATATCTCCGCGTGATTCCACGCCGCTTCGCGTGCCGCGGTCACGCTGAAGGCGGCGATGGTATCCTCCAGGTGCGCAACCGGCGGGAGCAAGTCGCCCAGCAGGCGCACGTGCAGCTCGGTCTTGGCCTCATCGATGCGCTGGCTGAGCGTGGAATTGAGCGCGGTGTAATCGGTGTAATGCGCCTCCCCGTGGACCGGGGCGACGCCGGTGCGCACGAGGGCGAAGGGCAGATCGCGATTGATGTGCGCATTCACGCCCGCGAGCGCGCACTGAATGCGCGCCAGCGCGGTCCAATTGCGCCGGTCGAAGAGCACCTGCCAGCATCGCGGCGCCACCGCGCCGGATAGCGCGCTGCGCAGCGCCCCGAAGTAGAGATCGGCAAACTGGACGTCGAGCGCGGCGATCCACGCCGCATCCTGGAAGCCGCCGGCGTCCACGCGCGCCTGCACAGCCCGGGTGACGCCGAGGTACAGCCAGTTGAACCACTTCAGCCCGTCGCCATCGGGACAGATGGCGTCGATCGCCTGCATTGTGCGGATCACGTCGTCGATGGATTGCGGTGCGGGCTGCACGGCGGCGAGAATTTGGGGGTCGTAGGCGAACATGGGAGCTTCCAGAATACAGGAACTTCCTACTGCGCGGGCGCGAGGAGCACCTAGATCCATAACTAATGGCAGTCTTGTGTGGAAACTAATGGCAGGCTTGCGTGGGGACGCAAAAAGGCCGATATCTAGGGACGTGGTGCGATGGTATCGCACACATCACTCCCGAATGCGCCGCACTCGGTGAGAGGCATCGCGCAGTGCCAAGTGCCTCACAGCCTGCCATGGGCCCGGACGAGCGCGAATCCGGGCCTCCTTCCTTGCTCCGCACGGGCGAATGTAGTGTCCACGAAATAGAGGCGCGCACGGGCAGGGGGAAAGAGCCGCCCAAAAGGCGGCTTGCAGCCAAGATTGGGCCAAGATTGGCTGCCCCACGCTCTCCGGGGTGGCGCGGCGGCGCGCCATGTGCCACTCTAGCGTTTCGGGAGAAGGTGCATGCAACGGTATTGGATCTGGACGCTGTTACCGCTTCTCGCCGCGGCGGGTTCCGCCCGCGGGGAAACCAGGCGCGCCGTGTTCGAGGGCGCCGGCACGGAGATCACCTGGACGTTGAAAGATCTGGACGCCGGGCTGCCCGCCGATTGGAGCCCGTTCCAGTATCTGGTGCTGGAGCTGCGTTTGAGCTCGCCGCAGCGCTTCGACCTGCGGATCCACGACGCGGGCGGGGTGCGTTCGGTGCGCCTGGCGCCGGTGCCCGGGGCGTGGATTCGCTCCGCCGTGCCGCTGAACTTTTTGACCCAGGCGGCGCGTTCGGGCAACGATCTGGCATCGGTGCACAACAAGGCCCGACCGATGATGTTCATCAACCTGAGCGGCACGCCCGGCGAACTGAAATCGGTGAGTGGGATCGGCGTGGTGATGGCCAATCCGATCGGCGCGCCGTGGCTTGAGATCCGCGCGGTGCGGTTGACCACCGAGGATCCGGGGGACGCGCTGCTGGAAGCCAAACCGCTGGTGGACCAGTTCGGCCAGTGGATGGGCGAGGATTGGCCGGGCAAGGCGACCAGCTTGGAGCAGTTGCAGGCCGCGTGGGCCGCCGAGGAGAAGGCGCTGGGGAAGGGGGATTTCGGGTACTGCCGCTACGGCGGTTACGAGGGCTCCAAAGCCAAAGCCACGGGATTCTTCCGGGTGGAGAAGATCGAAGGCAAGTGGTGGTTTGTGGATCCGGACGGTCACCTGTTCCTCTCGCTGGGCGCGGATTCCATGGGCGTTTCGGCGGCGACCTCCACGCAGGGGCGCGAGCAGTTGTTCGCCGCGCTGCCGCCGGCCGAGATCA
>JADGNS010000972.1 GCA_017883355.1 Candidatus Solibacter sp. | reverse complement strand
TGCACGTGCTGGCTGGCCGCCGACTGGCTCACCCCACAGTGTTCCGCCCCGCGGCTCATGCTCCTGGTAGCCGCTATCTCTCTGAAAAGCCGTTGTTCCCAGAACTCCACAGGGACAGCATAACATAAGCGTTCCTAATTTTACATGTCGAATAATTTCCTATTGCCTAATACTAGGGCGGCTGATACACTACCCTCAAGGCCACCGCCATTTTGGAAAAAGCCGCCATAGGACTACCCTCCTGAAAGCGGAGTATCGGAGACTAACACTATGAGCGAGAACAGTGTGAGCACCGGTCTACCTCCCGCGCAGGGATTGTACGATCCCCGCTTGGAACACGATGCCTGCGGAATCGGCTTCGTGGCCAACATCAAGGGTCAAAAATCGCACGACATTATCGTCAAGGGCATCCAGGTGCTGATCAACCTGACGCATCGCGGCGCCTGCGGCTGCGATCCGGAAACCGGCGACGGCGCGGGCGTGCTGATCCAGATCCCGCACAAGTTCTTCGCCCGCGAGTGCTCTAAATTAGGGTTCACGCTGCCGCCGGCCGGCGAGTACGGCGTCGGCATGGTATTCCTCCCGGTGGAACCGCACGCCCGCCTGCGCACGGAGGGCATCGTCGAGCGCATCGTGGTGGAAGAAGGGCTCAGCGTGCGCGGTTGGCGCGACACCCCCATCAACGGCGCGGCCATCGGCCGCGTGGCGCGCAACTCGCAGCCCTACATCCAGCAGATTTTCGTGGCCCGCGGCAAGGGCATGACCGAGGATCAACTGGAGCGCAAGTTGTACCTGGTGCGCAAACGCGCCGAGGCGGAAATCGCCAAGAGCGATATCCCCGAGAAGAGCTTCTTCTACGTTCCGTCGCTCTCCGCGCGCACGATTATTTACAAGGGCCTGCTGCTGGCGCCGCAGATCGCCAACTTCTACCCCGAGCTGAAGGACCCCGAAGTGGTCAGCGCGCTGTGCCTGGTACACCAGCGCTTCAGCACCAACACGTTCCCCACCTGGCAACTGGCGCACCCCTACCGCTACATCGCGCACAACGGCGAGATCAACACGGTGCGCGGCAACGTCAACTGGATGCACGCGCGGCAAAGCGTGCTGGCCTCGCCGCTGTTCGGCGACGACATCAAGAAGCTGTTCCCCATCGTGCAGCCCGGCGGCAGCGATTCCGCCGCGTTCGATAACGCGCTGGAACTGCTGGTGCTGTCGGGGCGCGGACTGGCGCACGCCATGGCGATGCTGATTCCCGAAGCGTGGGCGAAGAACGAGCACATGAACCCGCAGAAGCGCGCGTTCTACGAATACCACGCCTCGCTGATGGAGCCCTGGGACGGTCCGGCGGCCATCGCCTTCACCGACGGCCGCTCCATCGGCGCCACGCTGGATCGCAACGGCCTGCGCCCGGCGCGCTACCTGGTCACCAAGGACGATCTGATCATCATGGCGTCGGAGGCCGGCGTGCTTGCGGTGAAGCCGGAGGACGTCAAGTTGAAGGGCCGTCTGCAGCCCGGCAAGATGCTGCTGGTGGATACGGTGGACGGGCGCATTGTGAGCGACCGCGAATTGAAGCGCGCGCTCTACGGGCGCAATCCGTACCAGTTGTGGCTCAAGGAAAACCAGATCACGCTGGATCAGTTGGCGGAACCGCCGCGCGCCTACGGCGCCGATCACAAAACGCTGGTGAGCCGGCAGCGCGCCTTCGGCTATACCGACGAAGACCTCCGCATCGTGCTGGGCCCGATGGCCGAAAAAGGCGAGGAGCCGATCGGCTCCATGGGCACGGATACGCCGCTGGCCTGTCTCTCCGACAAGCCGCAGCCGCTGTTCCACTACTTCAAGCAGCTTTTCGCGCAGGTGACCAACCCGCCGATCGACCCCATCCGCGAAGAGATGGTGATGTCGCTCACCAGCTATATCGGCACGGAGCGCAACATTCTGGACGAGACGGCGCAGCACTGCCACACGCTGAAGCTGCCGCATCCGATTCTGACCAACCGCGACCTGGAAAAAATGCGCCGCGTCAGCCAGGGCGATTTCCTGGCTACCACGCTGCCCATGCTGTTCGCCGTGGAAGATGGCGCCAAAGGCCTGGAGCGGGCATTGGCCCAGTTGTGCCGGCGCGCTTCGCTGGCCATTCAATCCGGCTACACTCTGTTGATCCTCTCCGACCGCGGTGTGGATGAGGAATACGCTCCCATTCCCAGCCTGCTGGCGATGACGGCGGTTCACAACCACCTGGTGAGGGAAGAGACGCGCACGCAGGTGGCGCTCATCCTGGAGAGCGGCGAGCCGCGCGAGGTCATGCATTTTGCCCTGCTGATCGGTTACGGGGCGAGCGCGGTGAATCCGTACCTGGCGCTGGAGACCGTGGGCCCCGATGAGAAGGCCATGGCGAACTTCGTCAAGAGCATCAACAAGGGCCTGTTGAAGACCTTCAGCAAGATGGGCATCTCCACACTGCAAAGCTATCGCGGCGCGCAGGTGTTCGAGGCGATTGGACTCAGCAAAAGCCTGGTGGACAAGTATTTCACCGGCACGTCCAGCCGGATTGAAGGAGTGGGCCTGGAGGCGCTCGCGCAGGAGGCCATTCTCAAGCATCGGTACGCTTTCGCGCCGCAGACGGACTTCGATACGGAACTTGCGGTGAGCGGCAACTATCAGTTCCGCTCGCGCGGCGAGTACCATCTGTACAATCCGCTGACCATACAGAAGCTGCAAACAGCCGTGCGCACGGAGAGCTTCGCCAGCTTCCAGGAATACACCGACCTGATCGATAACCAGACGGAACAGCTCTGCACGCTGCGCGGTCTGCTGGAGATCAAGACCGCGGCCGAACCGGTTCCGTTGGAAGAGGTGGAACCGGCCAGCGAGATCGTCAAGCGGTTCGCCACCGGCGCCATGAGCTACGGCTCCATCTCCAAGGAAGCGCACGAGACTCTGGCCATCGCCATGAACCGCATCGGGGGCAAGAGCAATACGGGCGAAGGCGGAGAAGACGAGGCGCGCTTCGGAACGGAACGCCGCAGC
>JADGNS010000971.1 GCA_017883355.1 Candidatus Solibacter sp. | reverse complement strand
GCTACAAATGGTTCGACGCCGAGAAGAAGGCGCCCGCATTCCCGTTCGGCTTCGGCCTTTCTTACACTTCGTTCGCCTATTCGAAACTGAAGGCGGCGGGGGGCACGCCGCTCGAACTGAGCTTCGAGGTGAAAAACACCGGCCAGCGTGCCGGACAGGAAGTAGCCCAGGTATACCTGAGCCTGCCTGCATCCGCCGGCGAACCGCCGACGCGCCTTATCGGTTGGGAGAAGGTTGCGCTAGAGCCCGGCGAGAGCAAGACCGTAACCATGACCATCGACCCGCTTTATGTGTCGGTGTTCGATTCGTCGTCCGATCGCTGGAAGATCGTGCCCGGTGAATACAAGGTAATGGCGGGACCCTCGTCGGCCCACACTGCCGCTTTCGGCTGCTGTGTCCCTCACCGGCAGCCGGTAACGGGTTACTGAGGATTAAGTGGTGGCCCGCACGGTCTGAAACTGGATCTGTATGAATCTGCGATGGCCTGGTGTGCGATTACGGCGTGACGACAAACTGTCCCTGTGTCCCCGCAGCGGAATCCGGTGCGATCCAGACCTGGAATAGGCCGGGCTCCGTCACCAGTTGCGACCCCTTGTGGAAAGCGAGGTCGCCGCCTCTCAGGGCAAACTCCACGGATTGCTTTTCGCCGGGCTTGAGATGGACGCGGCGAAAGCCCTTGAGTTCCCGCACGGGCCGAGCCAGGCTGGCTGTCATCTGGCGGGTGTAGAGTTGAACGATCTCGTCGGCTTCCACTGCTCCGGTATTGGCTACATCCGCCGAGATGGTGAGGCTGCCTCCCAGTCCCATGCCGGGTGTCGAAACGCGCAGGCTCGTGTACTCGAAGTGCGTGTAAGACAGCCCGTAGCCAAACGGGTATTCCGGCGTGAAGCTAACGTCCAGGTACTTGGAGGTGAACTTATTGTTTGCCTCGGGGCCGGAGTCGGCCGGAGGCCGCCCGGTATTGAGGTGGTTGTAATAGATCGGGACCTGCCCCACTGTCCTCGGGAACGTCACGGGCAGTTTTCCGGAAGGAACCGCGTCGCCCAAGATGGCGTTGGCGATGGCTGGGCCGCCCATGGTCCCGGGGTGCCAGGCGTACAGTATCGCGTTCACCTTCTCGGCAACGTTGTGGAAGGTGAGCGGCCGGCCTGCGAGCACCACCGCGATAACCGGCTTACCGGCCTGGGATACCTCGTTCACCAGGGCCTCTTGTGCACCGGGCAGATCCAGGTAGGCCCGCGCACTAGCCTCCCCCGACAGACTGGCCTCTTCTCCGAGGAACAGCAGCACGGCGTCGGCCCCGCGGGCCGCTTTCACGGCCGCGGCGAAGCCGTCGTGGCTGTTATCCCGGCTGTTCTTCAGGCCAGGCGCAAACAGCACCCGGTTCTCGCCGAGAGCCTGGCGTAGCGCCGCCAGCGGCGTCCGCACGGTATCGGGTTCGCCCATCGCCCATGTGCCCAACTGGTCGCGGGCGCTATCGGCCAGCGGCCCAATCACCGCCACCTTGCCGATCGACCTGGCCAGCGGCAGGGTACGGTTCTGGTTCTTCAGCAGCACCAGGCTCTCGGCGGCCAGTCTCTTCGCCGTCTCCAGCGCGTCGGCGGTGGAGGCCGCCGCCGGGGCCGGAGAGAACTGTCCCTTGGCATCGAACAGCCCCAGACGAAACTTGATCCGCAGGATTTCCCGCACCGCCTGGTCCACCACCTTCGGATCGACCTGTTTGCCCTCGATCAGCGCCTTACCGTTGTCCCAGTACGTGGTGCTGACCATCTCCATGTTGACGCCTGCGACAATGCCCTTTTGCGCGGCGCTCTTCGCATCGGCGGCGTAGCCATGCGGGATCAGTTCGGCGATCGCGGTGTAGTCGCTCACCACGAATCCATCGAACTTCCACTCGTCCCGTAGTACCTGGCGAAGGGTAAACTCGTTGGCGCTGGCCGGAACTCCATTCAGATTGTTGAACGCGGACATATAGGTCGCCACGCCGGCCTCCCGCACCGCCTGGAATGGGGCCAGGAACACATCGCGCAGGAGGTTTTCCGGGATCCACGTAGTGTTGTAGTCCCGGCCGCCCTCCGTCGCGCCGTAGCCGACATAGTGCTTGGCGCAGGCGGCAATCGAATCCGCCGCTTCCAGCGAATCGCCCTGATACCCCCGCACCATCGCCGCTGCCATCTGTGACGCCACGTATGGGTCCTCCCCGAATCCCTCAGCGATGCGCCCCCAGCGAGGATCGCGCGCGATGTCCATCATCGGCGAAAAGGTCCATTGGATCCCACCCGCGGATGATTCGCGCGCTGCGATATGCGCCGCCTGGCGGACCAACTCGGGATCCCAACTGGCGGACTGCCCCAGTGGGATCGGGAAAGTGGTGGTGTACCCGTGGATCACATCCTGGCCGAAGATAAGCGGAATCCCCAAACGGCTTTCCCTTATGGCGATTCGTTGCGCCGCGGCCTTCTCTGCCGGTGTCCCACCTCCAAATAGGGAGCCCCACCGGCCTTGACGGATCTCTTCTTTTGTCTTGTCGGAGAGGTCGCGGAGTACAGCCTGTGACATTTGCCCGAGTTTTTCCTGGAGCGTCATCTTCGCGAGCAACGCGTCGATTTTCCTTTCGGTTTCCGCCGGCGTTGCCGCGCGAAGACTGAGGGACCCGGCAGCCAGGAACGCTGCCAACAGCGCCGCCTGACCGTGCCGCAATGGCACATTCCAGAACCTTCCAGTTGAGGACATTCTCCTGTTCCTTTCCCTTGCACCCGTGTGAAGATGACCGGTAACCGGCTCCTATCGTATCTGTTCGCATGACCACAAGCCATGCAGGTAACATCAGACCAACGATCGCCAGGTCGCGCAACGTACGGAAGCTGGATCAGAGACGGGCGACTTCCTTCACCGTTAACGGCACACCTACTCGTTTGGGCGTCTTCACGCGCCACTGAATCAGCGCCGGGAGCAGCCGCCCACAGCCAAGCCGTGAAGTACGCAGATGGGAATCACTGCGATGCTATTGGGAGGTGTCGAGATCGCGCCCTTT
>JADGNS010000970.1 GCA_017883355.1 Candidatus Solibacter sp. | reverse complement strand
CATGACGCTTTCCCTGGTGGAACACAAAATGAAGCTCAGCAACGTGGCGGTGGAGACCACGTTGTGCGAGGACCTTCCGCCGGCGCAGTGCGACCCCTCCCAGATCCAGCAGGTGGTGCTCAACCTGTTATTGAACGCGGCGGAGGCGACGCACAGCAAGACGGAACGGCGCGTGACCGTTTCCACAGCCAAAGGAGACGGCGTCGTATTGCTGCATGTCTCCGATAACGGCGAAGGCATCCTGCCGGAGAACCTGGCGAAGATCTTCGACCCGTTCTTCACTACCAAACCGGAGGGCAAAGGCGTAGGTTTGGGCCTCGCCGTGTCGTACGGAATTATCGAAGCCCACGGTGGCGATATCGAAGTCAAGAGCATAGTGGGAGAGGGCACCACGTTTACCGTGTCGCTGCCGCTGGTGCCGCCTGCCGCGCGGACGGAGCCGCCGCCGGCGGTTCTGGCCCGCAGGGAATGAAGTACCTGTATGTCGCCGCGACCGAAGAGGTGGAGCGCGAGGCGCTCGCGGCCGTGACCGCCCGGGTGGCGTCGGAGTTCGCTTTGCCGGTGCGCAGCATGGAATTGGGCAGCATGGAGTTCGCGTTCGACGCCGGGCGCCGGCAGTACGGCTCCATCCCGGTGCTCGATATGCTGCTCCGGCGCTGCCCCCCGGACGCCGGTAAGGTGCTGGCGGTGACGGAGCGCGATTTGTTCATCCCGGTGCTGACCTTCGTCTTCGGGCAGGCGCAACTGGGCGGCCGCGTAGGGGTGGTTTCCTTCGCGCGGCTGCGGCAGGAATTCTATGGGCTCGCGCCCAACCGCGAGATTTTTCTGGAGCGCGCTTACAAAGAGGCTCTCCACGAGACCGGCCATCTGTTCGGCCTGGTGCACTGCGCGGAACGCAAGTGTGCGATGTCGCTCGCCACCGCGGTCCGCCACATCGATTTGAAGGATGACGCATTCTGCGCGGCCTGCGCGCGCGCGTGGCGGCGCCATCCCGAGGGAACACAAGTATGAAGACTCACTGGCAGATTCTGGTAGTGGACGACGAAGAGGTAATGTGCGAGTCTCTCGCCGCATGGCTCCGTGAAGACGGGTACGTCGTGGACACGGCGTCCTCCGGCCACGATGCGGTGGAGAAGGCGCGCCTGCGCGACTATGCCATCTACTTCGTCGACCTGAAAATGCCCGGCGGCATGGACGGCATCGAGACCATGATGCAGGTGCGGAACCTCCACCCCGAGGCCTCGATCATCATCATCACGGCCTACGCCACGGTGGATACGGCCATCACCGCCATGAAGGAAGGCGCGCAGGAGTACATCGTCAAACCCTGCAATCCCGAGGAAATCTCGCTGCTGGTCAACCGCATCATCAAAGTGAAAAACCTGCAACGCGAGAACACCATCCTGCGCAAGAAACTGACCCGGCAGTACTGCGTGCACGATGTCATCAGCAAGAATCCGCGCATGCAGGAGATCATGGCGCTGTGCGGCGAGATCGCCAGCCTGCGCAGCACGGTCCTGATCCAGGGCGAGAGCGGCACCGGCAAGGAACTGGTGGCGCGGGCCATCCACAACGCCGGCGACCGCGCGTCGAAGCCTTTCGTGGCGGTGAGCTGCGCGGCGCTGGCGGAGACGCTGCTCGAGAGCGAGCTATTCGGCCACGAGAAGGGCTCGTTCACCGGCGCCAATTCGCAGAAGCGCGGCAAGTTCGAGATGGCCGACACCGGCACCATTTTCCTGGATGAGATCGGCGACATTTCGCCCAAGCTGCAGGTGGACCTGCTGCGCGTCTTGCAGGATCGCGCCTTCTACCGCGTGGGCGGAAGCGAAGAGGTGCGCGTGGACGTGCGCGTGGTGGCGGCGACCCACGTCAATCTTCAGCAGGCGGTGGCGGAAGGCAAATTCCGCGACGACCTGTACTACCGCTTGAACGTGATTGAGATTCGCATTCCCCCGCTGCGCTCCCGGCGCGAGGACATTCCGCTGCTGGCCGACCATTTCGTGGAGCGCCTCTCTCACGAATTGGGCAAAGATGTCAGCGAGATCGGCGAGGGAGCGCTGCGCCTGCTGCTGGATCACAACTGGCCAGGCAACGTGCGCGAACTGGAGAACGCCGTGGAGCGCGCCATGGTGACGTGCCGCGGGCCCATGTTGACGGAGAGCGACTTCGCGTTCCTGGCGCAGACAGCGGCGCCCGCCCCGGCTTGGGCCGTCCCCGCCGGCATGACGATGCAGGACATGGAGAAGGTGCTCATCTCCACCACCATCCAGCGCACCCAGGGCAACATCAAAGAGGCGGCCCAAGTGTTGGGCATCGACCGCTCCACGCTCTACGAGAAGATTAAGAAGTACGAGATCCAGCGGTAGGCAAAGGATCGTCGCCCCGCTCTTCCTCCTCGGCAAACTTGCGCACGAGTTTCGGCTGGTTCATGGTACGCATCAACTCCTCGATTTCCTCGGGGCGCATGGGCGCCCCCATCTGGGCACCCACCCATAACGCCAGGAGTAGCAATATCTTTCGGAAACGCTGCTTCATGCGAGACTCTCCTCCCAAAACGCCTCAAGCAGAGCCGCGACCGTGAGAAGGTGAGAAGAATTCAGCAAAGCAACTACTTATGCTCGCCAAGGCGCAAGGCACGCCAAGAAGGACAAACGAGTTTTTCTTTGCGAGCTTCGCGCCCTTGCTTTTTTCCCGGCTTCTGAGGCAACGGTTGCCGCGGTGTGACGGTACCGGGCTACCGGACGGGAGGAGCCCGCGAAGCGAGCAGGGGGCGGAACGGCGACGGCGGAAGGCTGGAGCGATCGAAAACGCGGCGAAGCGAGACTGTAGTCAGGCAAACACAGAAGAGGACAATCGGAACCAAAATCGCGGCGGAATGCGCGGATGACGCAGTTGCGACCCCCGCACAAAGCAGCGCGCCGACCATCAGCAGCACGAGCAACTTCCGCGAGAAATTCATCGTCAGGCCTGTTTTCATCGTACCGCGAAGCGTCAGCGCGGGTACGAGCCCACAATCTTCTTGATCAGGCCGTGAA
>JADGNS010000969.1 GCA_017883355.1 Candidatus Solibacter sp. | reverse complement strand
CGCCGACCTGCCCGAATTCCGCATTGTTACCCACGCCTTGCACCTTCATTTCCGCGATACTCTCCGCCGAAGGAAACAATTGGCCGAGAGGATTGTTGGAAGCGGCGCTTACCGTGGAGATGCCGTCAAGCGACACCTGTGTCTGCGCCGGCAGTCCGCCCTGTAGCGCGAAGTTGTAGCTGTTATCGCTCTGGATTCCCGGCTGATACGCCAGCAGCCGCAGCGGGCTGGTGCTGCCCGCTCCGCGGTAGTTCGCCGGCAGTTCGAGCACCTGCTGCGTGCTGAACGTGGACGCGATCGCGGAGCTGTCCGTGGTGATCACGGGCGCCGCCGCGGTGACGCTGACGGTCTCACTGACCTGGCCGAGATCGAGCTTCATATCGACGCGCATGGTCTGCCGCGCATTCAGGTCCAGCTCCGACGCCTTGAACATTTTGAAACCGGTGGCCTCCGCCGTCACGGTGTAGACGCCGGCCTTCAGGTTCAGCATCTCGTAGTTTCCCTGCGAATCCGTCAAGGTTGCGCGCGAGACGTTCTCCCCCTGATTGGTGATCATGATCTTTGCCTGAGGCACCAGCGCGCCGGCCGAATCGGTCACCGTCCCCAGGATGGTGCCGAAAGTCGACTGCGCCAGCAGTGCCGCAGGCAGAAAAATAACCGCCGCTGCCAGTTTCCAGGTGTTCCGCATATTTCCCCCCAATTTGACTCCCGGCCCGATACCTTGCGGGCCGAGTGTCGACCATTCTTGAATGCCCCCGTTTTGCGGCGATCCGGCACTTTCCGAGCGTAGTGCCATCGCGCCGCAGCATCACTCCACTAAGTACCGTTGCCCGTACTCCCCCTCTGGCGCGCCGCTAACCAACAACCTTTTGCCTGCCGCGACGCCGGCCTACCCCGGACCGCAGACGCGTGGACTCGCGCACGACGAGCCGCGTCGCGCAACAAATGCTGATTTGCTTGATCGGCAGGCGGTTTTTCGACCCTCCATGAGCTTCCGGTGGCGGCCCTCCCGCCGTCCATGTTGAGTTCCATCTTGGCGTCACGAGGCATGACGTGTCAACGCTTTTTTGGTAACGATCCGGTTTCGATGCCGTATCTTCTCACGCCATCGCGGGATCGCTGAAGCCGGATTTCCCGGTTTCGACGCGGCCCGCATAGCGGCGGAGATACCGGCCGGCGCCGGCGACGGTCACGCTGAAGTCGTACCACTGATGACTGCCGCCCAGGTGCAGAACAAGGGAGCGCTTGGCCCCTGCCCCTAGCCGCATCGAGTGTTTGCCGCTTTTGTACCCGAGGTCCGTGACGTTCAGCGTGCACGGAACTTGCAGACGGCTGGACGCGTGCAGTTCGACATCCCCGGTCCGAAGATACCGGCAGCGAAGATCGACCGCCGGGTCGCCCGCGGTGCCCGCGAATTCGCGCAAGAATCCGTTCGGGCCGCACACGCGCAAGTGGTACACCCCGCCTGGAAATCCCGCAATCTCCCAGGTGTCCGTGACGCGCTGTCCGGCAGCGACGGCGTACGCCCGCGTCCGCAGTTCCACCCCGTCGCGGAACTTCCCGGGCGAATAAACGTGGAACGGGGAGCCGGCGGACGCCTCGCCAAATTTCTCATTACCGGCTTCCAGAGCGATTTCGAAAAGCTGACCGTTCGCGGCAATTGCGCCCTCCGCGTAAAGCTCGTAGGGCAGCGCGGCTGAGGGACGCGTGCCCGGTTCCTGCCGCGGCATCCAGGGGACCGCGGCACGATTTCGCTCCCACTGCTCGACGTCCGCCACCGACAATTTCCGGTACCCGGACGGCATCGGCTGGAACTGCGCCTGGTGGACGCCTTCCAGGAAGGTGTCCTTCGCCGGGAACGGTAACGGTTCGGTCGATTCTCCCTGAAAGGGCCGGAACACCGTGCTCAGATCCCCGCAAACCGTCCTCCGCCACGCGCTGATGTTCGTCTCCCGGATCTCCCTGCCGAGCCGGTGGCTAAGCACGTTCTCCAGAAGTTGCAGCACGGAGGTGTGGTCGAAGACCTGCGAGCAGACGTAGCCGCCGCGGCTCCATGGCGACGCGACCAGCAGAGGGACGCGATAACCGAGGCCCACCGGTCCGCCGCGCGCTTCCCGCCGCGGATGGCGCGTGAGGTCCTGCTCGAGGTGCAGATACTCGACTCCGGCGTCGATGCCAGCGGAGACCTTGCCGGAATCCGGGTTGTTCGGATCCGGCGCGACGAACGGGGGCACGTGATCGAAGTACCCGTCGTTCTCGTCGTAGGTCAGCACGAAGACGGTCTTCTTCCATACCTCGGGATTGCCGGTCAGAATGTCCAGCGCTTCGGCAACGTACCACGCACCGTACCACGGCGATGAGGGATGATCGGAGAAGGTCTCCGGCGGCACCAGCCAGGAGACCGTGGGAAGGCGCCCGCCCTCCACGTCCTGCCGGAACTGATGCAGCACGTCTCCCTTGGGAATCGCCATCTCCCGGCTCCGATCTCCGTCACGGTAGCGTAATGGGGCGAGTTGCCGGTAGAAGGGGTCGGCGGCATTGGTGGTGAAGGCCCGGTCGTGCAGAGTGCGCTCGCGTGCCGAGAGCCTGGCGAGTGCCTCCGGAGTCCACCGCGGGCGCTCGGAAGTCACTTTGCGCAACTCGGCCTCCAGGGCAGCGAGATTCTTGCTTCGCTTCGCGGCCGCGGCGGCATCAGGCGGCGCCGGGCTGTTGCGAAGCTGTTCGATATCCCCGGGGAGCGTGGCGGCAAGGTGATCGAGCTGGCGGCGATAGGTTTCCAGGAAACCAGCCTGGTACTGCTCGAACCACTCGATCGGATTGTCGGTGAAGTTAGCCAGCCAGGCGTCCTCCTCTTTGGTGAATCCGGTATTCAGGCTGAGCTCGTTCTGGTAGATCTTCCACGCCACGCCGGCATCTTCCAGACGTTCGGGAAAGGTCGTCCATCGCGCCGGGGAATCGTAGTCCACATCGGAGTTCCTCACGCAGGGCTGGGAAGCCGCCTCCTGCCGTTCGCGGATGGTCCCGGTCCACAGGTAC
>JADGNS010000086.1 GCA_017883355.1 Candidatus Solibacter sp. | reverse complement strand
CTATTCGACGACTCGGCATTCGATCGATCGCAATTCCACCACTCGGCTGCGGTAACGGCGGGTTGAACTGGAGCGATGTGCGTCCGCGCATCGAGGCTGCCTTCGCTGAAGTTCCCGACGTGCGGGTGCTTCTCTACCCGCCCGGGCGATCGCCAGAAGCGGAAGCGATGCCGAACCGAACGCAGCGCCCGAGCATGTCGATGGGGCGGGCAGCGCTCATCCTCCTGATAGATCGATACCTGAAAGGACTTCTCGACCCCTTCGTCAGCTTGCTTGAGATTCATAAGCTCATGTACTTCATGCAGGAGGCCGGGGAAGAACTTCGTCTGAAATACGAAAAGGCCATGTACGGACCGTACGCCACGAATCTCCGCCACGTGCTGAGCCTCGTCGAAGGGCATTTCATCAGGGGATACGGTGATGCCGAAGATAATCCCGAAAAGCCCATAGAGCTTCTGCCGGGCGTTACGGTTTCCGCCTCTGCCTTCATCGAATCTCATCCTGAAACACAAGCTAGATTCGACCGGGTCGCGAGGCTGATCCATGGGTTTGAAACTCCCTTTGGCATGGAACTTCTGGCGACCGTCCACTGGGTATGCGCGCGCGAGGGGGCCAGATCGGAAGACGAGACTGTCGAGCGCACCTACGCATGGAGTGAGCGAAAAAAGGGATTCGACCGCAAGCAGATCGCTCTTGCGCGCGATGTGCTTGCCGCCCAGGGTTGGTTGGGTTGATGCTGCCGTTACCCACAGACTGGCGCGGCAACTGCGGAAACTGGGTGCGGAACCAGCAGCCACACGTCGCGGACTCCTTTCCCTCCGCACCCGCCCCGAGGAAGTCCCGTCGAACTGGTTCTTGGTTTTCTCCGCACTGAATTGATCTTCCTGTTTGGTAGCGCCTTCGCCGCGCTTAGGGGCTTAGGGAGCCGGGGCGGACTCGGCCTGTGCCACCACTGGCCAACAACGTGCCTGGAATGGTGCGTGGCGCCCTTACTCTTGCTGGCATTTGTTCTATCCGCTCAGGATAAGCCGCCGGAGAAGTGTTCCCTCTCCGGCACAGTGGTCAATTCGGTCACGGGCGAACCGTTGAATAAGGTGGACCTGGTGCTGGTGCCGACGGAACGTTCCAACCGCATCGCGGCGGTCACCAGCAGCGATTCCGAAGGCCGCTTCACCATGGTCGATCTGGACCCCGGCAGTTATCACCTCACCGGAAAGCGCAACGGCTATCTCGACACGGCCTATGGCGCGCGGCGTCCCGAAGGCGACGGGACGGTGCTGCGCCTGGAGGCCGGGCACGGACTGCCGGAGCTGAAATTGAAACTGATGCCGTTCGGCGTGATCGCCGGAGTGGTGCGCGACAGTGACGGCGAACCCCTCAACGGGGCACACGTGACGGTGGCCCGCCTGACGTATGAATATGGGAAGCCGCGCGTGCAGGGCTACGGCGACACGGAGACCGACGACCTGGGCCAATATCGCCTCCGCGGCTTGCCGCCGGGAAAATATTATGTGGGCGTCAAACCAAACGGAGATCGCGAGGCAACAAGGGTGGACCATTCGAGCGGCAAAGCAGCGGCGGAGGGCCCGGTGCCCACGGTCTACCCGGGATCGGCCGACGCCTCGCTGGCGGCGCCCATCGAAGTCGCCACGGGCGCACGCGTGAGCGGCATCGATATCAAGATGGCGCGGGTACGCTGTTACACGGTGAGCGGGCGCGTGGCCACGGGCGCGGGCGCGGGGGCGCCGGCGGCATACATCACCTTGCGCGGGCAGGAGCGCGGGATGGAACTCGATGTCGCCCTGAGCACCACCACCAGGAACGCGAACGGCGATTTCGAACTGCGCGGCGTGCCCCCGGGACGGTACCAACTGGCTGCCACCCGCGGCGGGTCGGAGGTGGCCGTAGTGCCGCTGGAAGTCGCCGGCAACCTGGAGGGCGTGAGGGCCGTCCTCGGAAAAGGCGCACAGGTGAAAGCCGGCATGGTGATGGAAGGAGGCGGCCGGGTCAAACCCGAACGCTTTCAGGTCTTCCTCACCGTGAACGGACAAAGCGGCTATTTCCTGGAAGCCGAAGGCGACCAGTTCGCCACGCAGAACAACGTGGTGCCAGATCGCTATGAAGTGCAGGTGGAGAGACTGGCGGCGGGCACCTACGTGAAGAGCATCCGCTCTGGCGACACGGACGTGCTGAACGACGGGCTCACCATCGCGCCGGGCGGAACCGTGCAGTTCGAGATTACCCTGGCCTCGGACGCCGCCAAGGTGGAGGGCACGGTGACGAACCAGAGCGACCAGCCTGGGCCGGGTGCCACGGTAGTGCTCGTGCCCGAGCCAAAATTTCGCGCCCGCGGCGATCTCTTCAAAACTGCGACTACCGATCAATACGGCCACTTCGAATTCGCCACGGTGGCGCCCGGCGAGTACAAGGTCTTCGCCTGGGACGATGTGGAGCCGGGCATTTGGAACGACCCCGAGTTCCTGAAGGAACACGAAAAGAAAGGCGCGGCGGTGACGGCCGGCGCCAAAGGGCACGAGACCGTCAAGGTCAAGATGTAAAGGTCAAGTCAATCGCAGCGCAGCGCGTCCAGCGGGTCGGATTTCGAACCGCGCCGCGCGGGGCCGGCCATGGCCAGGAGGGCCGCGGTGGCGAGCAACAGGGCGGCGCCGCCGTAGAGAAGCGGATCGGAGCTGTCCAGGCGGAGCGGCGTGCCCGACATGTTTTCGCGCAGGCTGGCGGCCAGCGCCACAGAGAGCCACAGACCGATGAACAGGCCGCGCGCCACGGGCCGGCCGCCCGAAACGAACACCTCGCGGACGATATTGAGCCGGCTGGCGCCGAGCGCGAGGCGTATGCCCAGATCGCGTGTGCGCTGGTTGACGGCGAAGGAAACCGCGCCGTAGATTCCCGTGGTGGCCAGCACTGTCGCCACCAGGCCGAGCATGACGATAAGCGACACCACGTTCCAAAGCACCTCGGTGATCTGGTCGATCCAGCCCTGCAACACGCGTGCTACGACGAACATGCCGGGGTCGTACTCGCGTAGCGCGGCGCGCACGGCGAGGACGCCGGCTTTGGGATCGCTGTCGAATCGCACGATCAGGACGTTGCGGTTGGGATGTGCGGGGCGCAGCAGGTAGAGAGGCGGGTTTTCCGAGCCGCCGAAGCGCACCGGGTCGACATCCTTCGCCACGCCGACGACGGTGGCGCCGAGTCCGTTGACGCTCAGGGTTTTGCCGAGCGGGTCGCTCTTGGGCCAGAAGGCGCGGGCCAGAACGCGGGAAACTACGATGGCGTGGCCGTCTCCGCGTTGAAACTCGCGGCCGCGAAGGATGGGGACGCCGACGGTGTCGAAGAAGCCCGGCGAACCGGTGTAGACATCCACCGCCTGTATGGCGTCGAGGCGCTCGGGCGGACGGATTTCCACGGTGGCGCGGAAGATCATGGGCAGCTCATCGGAGAACGCGACGGAGTGTACGCCGTGCAGCGCCTGTATGCGCTGCGCGATGGCGTCGAGACGGACCGCGGCCGCGGCTGGCGTGGTATTTTCCGGGAAGCGTAGCTGGCTGACCACGACTCTGTCCGGAAGGTAGCCGGGGTTGGCGTGCAGCGCGCGCTCTTCCGACTTGGCGAAGAGGCCGGCGCCAACCAGCAGCACCATGCTCATGGCCACCTGTGCGCTCACCAGGCTGGCGCGCAGACGGCCACCGCCGCGCAGCAGGCTCCCATAGCCTTTGAGCGACGACGCAAGATCTACCTTCACCGATTCCAGGGCGGGCGCCAAACCGGAAAGGATGCCGCTCAAGAACACCACCGCGGAGATGTAGAGGAAGATGCGCCAATCGGGAGTCATCGGAAAATCGGGTGCGCGCGGAGCCAGGTAGCGGTAGAGCGGTTGCGGTACGTGCCGGACGAGCCAGGCGCTGGCCACGCCGGCCAGCGCCGCCATGATCAGACTTTCGGTGATCAGCATGCGTACCAGGCGGATGCGCGGCGCGCCGAGCGAGAGGCGGACGGCGATTTCGCGCCGCCGCGAAGCGGCGCGGGAGAGCAGCAGGGTGGCGACATTCGCGCAGGCGATGAGCAGGACCAGGGTGAATGAGCCCAGGAAGAAGAACAGCAGGAACAGGTCGCGCGCGGAAGAGTATAGTTCGAATTCGGCCAGCCAGGAGCCATTGGTGGTGGTCACCGCCGTCATGCGGCCGGGATGGAGCTGATCTTCCCGCCGCTCCAGGAGGTCGAACTCGCTCTCCACCTGCATGCGCCAGTATCCCGGGGCGACGCGTCCGGCCAAGCTGAGCCACAACAGGGCGCTGTCCGTGAAGGCGTTGCGGCTGGAATCCATATAAGGCTGCGCAGTGTAGGGCAGCCAGACATTTGGCGGGTTGAGCCAGCCGCTGGTCAGGTCGGGCGCGACACCGACGATGGTGACGGAGCGGTTGTTGACGCGCGTGATGCGGCCGGCAATGTGGGGATCGGAAGCGAAGCGTTGATGCCACACCTTCTCGGAGATCACCGCTACAGGCGCCTGGCCGGGCGCACCGCAATCGCCTTCATCGATCAGGCGGCCGACGATGGCGCGATCCAGCCCATCGACCAGGAAGAAGTTGCAGGAGACGGCGATGCCGACGCTGCCGCCGGTATCGTCGTCGCCGATGGAGGCGGGGAAGTAGCTGAAGGCCGCCAGTTGGCGCACGGTGCGGGTCTGGTCGCGTAAGTGCAGGTACTCCTGGTAGGAAACCTGGCGGGGGACGCTTTGCAGGCGCGACCGGGGAACGATGCGGATGAAGCTGCCGGGGTCCTTATAAACATGCGGTTTGAGCATCATGCCGTTGACCACGGTGAAGATACTGGCATTGATGCCGATGCCCACGGTGAGGGTGAGGACCACCACCACGGAGAGCAGCGGGTTGCGGCGGATGACGCGGCATCCGTAGCGCACGTCCTCCCAGAAAGTGGCCAGGAAAGCACCGGGATCGCGGCGGTCTTCATCGATCTCTTCTTCCCAGGCCTGCGGCAGCAATCCGCGGGAAGCGACCATCCCGGCGGAGAACATCTCGTTAGCGCGCCGCGGAGCGGAAGTGACGGTGGCGTCCCCCTCCAGGGGTTTCAGGTGCAGGGCCATGACCTCAGCCTCCTGAGTCTCCTCCCAGAGCAGGGCGCCTTCGGCCCACTGCGCCAGACGCTTGCCGCGCCAGCGCCGCCACAGGAGTACCAGCGCGGTGGCGAGCGCGAGGAAGGCGGCGAGCTCGCCGGAGGCGGCCAGCAGCATCGGCGGAATGGCGGCAAAATAGAGCATCGCCACCGAGTAGCGGAAGAGCAGCAGCCAGACCATCTGCTTACCGGGCAGGTAGGAACAAGTGAAGGGGAGCTTGCACCAATCGCGGAAGAGGCGTTCGAAGCAGAGCAGCGCGACCAGGGCTCCGAGGGCGGTGACCGCGAAGGCGCGAAGCCAGCCCAGGATGGCGATCGAGGCCGGCAGGCTGGCCAGATACACGGGGACGATGGCGCCGGCAATGACGAAACGCTGCACGGCCGCCAGCCAGGCGGCGCGGCCTTCCTGGTCGGCGGTCTGGAACATCCAGTTGGCCTGCAAGGTGACCGGGATCGAGAAGAGGTATCGCAGGGCCAGGATCATGAGCACGGCGAGCCCGAGCGGCGAAGCCACGGCCATGAGGCCGTACATGCCTTCATCGTGCAAGGCGACAGGAGGAGCGTCGAGCGCGGCCTTGATCACCCAGCCCAGCGCCAGGCCGGCGTAGGCGAGCAGCAGCAGGCGGTGAATGGGGCTGCGCGAAAGCGTCTTCCAGGTGAAAGCGAAGGCCGCCTGTTCCCGCGGGTTGCGGATCCACAGTTCCAGCAGCCGCGAACCCAGGCCGGAGTGTCCACCGGGGCGGGCCGGCGGTGCTTCGAGCAGCAGCTTGCGGTATCGGTGATAGCTGAGCAGGTAGGCGAGTACCGCGAGCACCGCGGGCAGAACGATAGCGAGGAGGGCGGGGCGCGCCGAAGCGTGTCCGGTAGCGATGTTCTCCCAGAGCCGCAGGAACCAGACCGGAGGCCACCAGACGGCGCTGTGCGGCTGGCGCGCGAAAAGCGGAAGCGCGCCTACGATGGTGATGAACAGGGTGGCTTGCACGAACAGCGAAACGCGCAGAAACCAGCGGCCGGGGACGACGTTGAGCAGCACGCCTTGTAGCGCCAGCAGAGCAAAAAAGACGAAGGTACTGGCGCCGGCGAGAGCGGCGAATGTGGCCGCCGTGAGGACCGTGCCGGAAGCGTTCTCCTGCCAGTTCCCGCGGATGACCCAGCCGAAAAAACCCGCGAGCGGGCCGGTCAGCGATACCGCATATGCGGCAAAGACCAGGACCATGGCGCCGAACTTCGCCGCGAAGATTTGCCGGGCGCTGACCGGGAAGCCGGTGAGCGCCATGTAATCGCGCAAGCTGGGAAACAGGGACTGCCACTGCAAAAGGGTAAGCAGCGCGGTCAGCGCCATGGTGATGGCGAGCAAGCTGAGGAAATCCTCCCGAACCGTCGCCTGGTAGAGTTGCCGGGTGGAAAAGGCGTCGTCCTGGAGGATTCGGAAGCGGGCCTGATAGACCTGCAAACCGAGGAGCCCCAGGGAGACCAGCGCGGCGAATATTCCGATCCCGACTTTGTGCCAATCGCCGGAACTTGCGCCGATTTCCGTATCGAAGAAGCGCGCCAGGAAGTGCCGCACCAGCTCAAACGTGTCGCTGTGGGTTTCTTCCAGCCACTGGCGCACACGGGCAGTCATGCGGCCACCACGTCGAGCATGCGGCGCGCGATGGCGTCGGTATCCTCGGGGTTGGTGAGTTGGGCGAATACTCCTTCCAGCGACGATTCGCTCATGACCTCGCGCAGGCGCGCCACCGAATCATGCGCCACCACCCGGCCTTTGCGCAGAATCAGGACGGTGTCCGCCACCTTCTCGACCACTTCGAGAACGTGCGAGCTGTAGAGGATGATCTTCTGCCGCCCGGCGAAGGAGTGCAGCAGGCTGCGCAAAATCATGGCCGCGTTGACGTCGAGGCCGGAGAAGGGTTCGTCCAGGATGAGCAGTTCGGGGTCGTGCAGCAGGGCGGCGAGCAGGAGAATCTTCTGCCGCATCCCCTTGGAGTAAGAGGCCAGCGAGGCGTGGCGGTCGTCCCACAGACCGATGAGCCGCAGAAGTTCGTCCATTTTGGGTTCGAGGACGCGGCGGGGAAGGCCGCGCAGACGGCCGGCGAGCTGGAGGTATTCGCGGCCGCTGAGGTGGGGATAGAGGTGGGGCTCCTCGGGGACGTAGCCGAGGCGGCGCTGGAAGCCCTTGAGGTCGCGGCGGATGTCCTGGCCGTGGAAGAGGACGCGTCCGCTGGTGGGCTCGAGGAGGCCGGTGAGCATCTTGACGGTGGTGCTCTTGCCGGCGCCGTTGGGGCCGAGATAGCCCAGGATCTCGCCGGGGCGGATGGTGAAGCTGACCGAGTCCACGGCGGGGGGACCGACGAAGGTCTTGGTAAGATTAAGGGCTTCCAGCATAAGAGGTAGACACCGCGGCCAGGTGGCGGGTTCCCGGGGAAGGTGGGAAGCAAGGCAAACGTCTGGGAGAATAGCATCAGGAGAGCATTCGATGGCTTCAAACGCAATCCATGTACCGGCAGGAAGCATGAGTCTGGAACACCGCACCACGAAGACAGTGGTGCCAGGCTCGCCCTATCCGCTAGGGGCCGCACTGGTGGCCGATGGCGTGAACTTCGCGCTCTACTCGAAGCACGCGGCAGAGGTATTCCTGCTCCTGTTCGACACACCGGACGGGGAGCCGACGGACGTCATCCAGCTCCGCGACCGCGACAAGCTGATCTGGCATACGCGGGTCCAGGGGTTGCGCGCGGGGCAGCTTTACGGCTATAAGGTTCGCGGCGAGTATCGTCCCGAGTTCGGTTTGCGCTTCAACGATTCCAAATTGCTGCTCGATCCGTACGCCAAAGCGGTCACCGGAAAATTCCGCAATACCGCCAACCTGTTGCTCGCCTACGATGCCCGGCCGGGGGCCGGGGACCTGTATCCGGACACGCGCGACAACACGGCCGTGGTGCCGAAGGGAATCGTTGTGGATGACGCCTTCGACTGGCAGGGGGTATGCTCGCCCAAGGGCGGCCTGGAAGAGCTGGTCATTTACGAAACGCACGTCAAAGGATTCACCGCGCACCCCTCTTCCTCGGTCGGCGCGCCGGGGACGTACCTGGGGTTCATCGAGAAGATCCCGCATCTCACCCGGCTGGGCGTGAACGCCGTGGAGCTGCAGCCGGTTCACGAGTATTACGTCGATGACTTCCTGATGGCGCGGGGCCTGACCAACTACTGGGGTTATAACTCGATCGGGTTCTTCGCGCCCGAATGGTCCTACGGCAGCCGGGGGACTCCCGGTTGCCAGGTCGCCGAGTTTAAGACCCTGGTGCGGGAACTCCACCGGGCGGGCATCCACGTCATCCTCGATGTGGTCTACAACCACACCGGCGAGGGCAATGAGATGGGCCCCAGCATGAGCTTTCGTGGCCTGGACAACCCCTCCTACTACAGCCTGACCGGTCCGCCCGACGCGCCCCATCGCTACTACATGAACTATACGGGCTGCGGCAATAGCCTCGACTTCAACAGCCCGGCCGTCATCCGGCTCGTCATGGATTCGCTGCGCTACTGGTCCGAGACCATGCGGGTGGACGGATTCCGCTTCGATCTGGCCTCGGTGATGGGCCGCGGCGAGGACGGCTCCTTCCACCCGACGGCGAGCTTTTTCGACGCGGTTTCGCAGGATCCCGTGCTCAGCCGCGCCATCCTGATCGCCGAGCCCTGGGACATCGGGACCTACCAGGTGGGCAATTTTCCGGTGGACTGGTCCGAATGGAATGGACGATTCCGCGATACCATGCGGCGCTTCTGGAAGAGCGACCCCGGCCTGCTGGCCGAAATGGGCTGGCGTCTCACCGGATCGGCCGATCTTTACGGCAACGACGGCCGCTCCGCCTATAACAGCGTGAACTTCGTCACCTGCCATGACGGCTTCACCCTGCACGATCTGGTCTCCTACAACGGCAAACACAACGAGCCCAACGGCGAGAACAACCAGGACGGAAACAACGACAACAACTCCTGGAACTGCGGCGCGGAAGGCGAGACCAGCGACCCCGCCATCCTCTCTCTGCGCAGACAACTGATGAAGAACCACGCGTGCTTTCTACTGTTCGCCTGCGGGACCCCGATGATGCTGGGGGGCGACGAGTTCGCGCGCTCTCAGCAAGGCAACAACAACGCCTATTGTCAGGACAACGAAGTCAGTTGGTTCGATTGGAGCCTGGCATCCAGCAACAGCGACATGGTCGAGTTCTTCCGCAAGGCAATCGCGTTCACCCGCCGCTTCCCGGTGCTGCAGCGCCGCAAGTTCCTCCTCGGCAAAGATCTCGACGACGATGGCGTGCCGGACCTGACCTGGTTTTCACCGGACCTGGGCGATCCCGCATGGGGCGACCCGAATGCGCGCACCCTGTGCTATCAGCTCGATACCTCCGATGATGGCGCCCTGATGGACGTGACCCGGCTATTCTTCATCCTCAACGGCCATTTCGAGTCGCAGTGGGTGAAGCTTCCGCCCCTTGGGCCGTCACGCGCCTGGTACCGCGCCATCGATACCAGCCTGCCCGGCGGCGCGGATTTCGCGGACGCCGGAGAAGAGCTACGGCTCGATCCTGGCGACCACTACATCGTCAACCCGAGAAGCACCGTCGTGCTGCTGGCACGCTGAGTGAATGGGCGCGGGTGTCATGCGGCAGGGTTGATCTCGATGGCGCCCGCGAAGCTCGCAGGCGTGGGAATGGGCAGCCCTTCCTCACGCATTCCTTCCAGATGGAATTCGATGGCTTCGAGGATCAGGGCTTCGACTTCT